>JBFJTQ010000668.1:0-2503 GCA_041625275.1 Binatia bacterium
CCACGAACGTGAATAGTCTCCCACCGGTTCATCATCGCAAGCCAGCGATGGTCGGCAAGATAGAAATTCGGGTCCAAACGATGGATTCTCTCGCGATAGAGTTCGACGTCATCGCAGACGGCGGCTGTAACCCCCCAAGCAATCCAGCGATTGTGTCCCACATGAATACAGGGAGAACCCGGTATCGAGGCGCCCCAGACTTCGTATCCATCCGGTTGATTCTTGTTGGGTTCCGCCCTCAGGTGCATCAGGTACCATAGGGAGGGAAGTGTCATGCGGAGGTGCGGGTCGTTGCACAAAACGGCCTTTCCCGTTTGAGAGCGATCTGGTGCGATGACCCAGTTATTGCTCCCGTGACCGGCGGGATGCCAATCGCTTCGTAAAAAGGTGCCGTTTATGAATCGCCAAATGCCATTAGCGGAGTTCCCGACGGCCCTTGTGACCGTTGGCCCGTCTTCGGGGTAGCCGGGATATAGGGACTTTAGCCTCGCTTGATCCCCGTCCAACTTGGCGGCGAGTGCGATCGTACTGAGGCGTGTGAACAGGGCTGTAGAGAGGAAAAAGGCAAACCCCTTGGTGATGAGAATGCTGTCTTCCGGCTTCCAGGGGTCGGCTTCGTAGCGTAGAAGTTTGAACTCCCAAGGTAATTTTTTCCCGCACCGTTCGATGTAGCGGTTGACTCCGGCGCTATAGGCGTTCAGTCTCCTGTGATCATTTTCATTCAAGGCTTCCAAGGAAGCCAGAGCCGTGCGATGCAGCCCTATCAACCTCATGAAATAGTCTAGCTCGAAGCTTTCCTTTTCCCGGAACAGCGTCGATAGCTCTCTCCAGGGGATGGAAAAACCGCCAAAGATCTCGGCGAGGCGCCCGGAGAGGAACCGCCGGTTGATATCCATTTGCCAGAGTCGTTCTTGGGCGTGTAAATAGCCCTGAGCCAAGAAAAGATCGTCCTCATTGCCTGCTAACACATGGGGAATGCCGTAGTCATCCCGATAAACGTTTACGTTTCTCTGCAAGCCAGGCACGAGCACGCGCCCCTCATACAGGGGTCTGGTGTGACTCGCGGTGCGCTGGAGAACGGGACGCAGGAACGCTGCCAATATAGCCCAGAACACACCGCTCGGCTGTGTTACCATAAGTGCCGAATTCCCCCGGAAAAAAATATGGAAGCGTACAGAATCCGCTTTATAAGATTATCTTGACGGAAGGGCGCTCTTTCATCTTTTTTAAGTACTCTCCAAGACGGGGCAAAGATGGATCGGGAAGAACCCCGAAAACTTCGAGCCGAATGAATCGAGGTATTAATGCTGCGTCGGCAAGGGAAAAGTCTCCGGCCAGATAAGGTTGATGTCCGATCTCGCTTTCCAATCGCTGCAAGAGTTTTCTCAGGTCGTCTTTGGCGGAATCGATGACGCCTTGGTCCCGATCTTTTTCACCCTTCGTTAGTTCCCCGCGGAGCTTCTGGTAAGGACCATCCAAATGCGCAAGGCCGTAGTCGATGAGGATACGGATTCTTGCCCGGGCGCCGAAGTCGGTGGGCATGAGCGGCGGATCGCGAAACTTCTCATCAAGGTATTCGTTAATTATGCAACTTTCGTAAAGAACCGTGTCTCCATCGATGATAGCTGGAACCTTGCCGTAGGGGCTGATTTTCAAGAATTCGGGAGTTTTCTGCTCTTTGTTTCGCAGGTCGACGGGTACTGTCTCGTAGGGGAACTTCTTCTCTTCCAGAACGACTTTGACACGCTGACAATTGGGCGAAGAATTGAAGTCGTATAGCTTGATCATTGTAGCCTCCTTGTTCTACCGCCACGTGGCCGAAGATACGGCGCCCTGATTCCAAGGAAGTGCTTATACGCACATTCCTGCAAAAGTAAAGGCCGGTGGCGGAAAAATACTGCGCTTGATCTGCCTATGGAATGGTGCTAAGCGGGATAGTCTACGCTGTCCATAAGGAAAATCGAATGAGCGAAAAAGAAGCCGCGCAGACCATTCTCAGCGGACTAAAGGAAGCCGGCATCAATCTAATGGCCACCTTGCCGGATGTAAATCTGACCGAACTGCTAGGACTGATCGAGGAAGATCAGGATGTGATCCATGTGCCTCTGTGCAGAGAGGAAGAGGGAATGGGGATTTGTGCGGGGGCCTATTTGGTCGGGAAAAAATGTGCCGCAATAGTTCAAAATGGCGGTTTTTTCAACAGCGTAAATGCGATCGTGAGCACATTGTTGCAATACCAAATCCCTCTGCTGCTGCTCATTTACTACGCGGGAGATATTGGCGACCGCACCTTCAGCACAAGTGGCAGCATGACCGAGCCGGTATTGAATGCACTCGGCATTCGTTCATACGTCCTGCGCGAGCCGCAGCACGCCAGGGAAGTAATCAAGAGGGCGCAGATTCTAGCGGAGGACTCGAAAAGGCCCGTAGCCTTGCTGCTAACGAAAGAATTCCTGGGCCGAAGGCAGGCAATTGGCACGCTATAAGCCCGTGATTGATACGC
>JBFJTQ010000669.1:0-2498 GCA_041625275.1 Binatia bacterium
GCATTATGTGCGCAAGTACAGTGCCAGGGCCTGATTTCTCGGTTGTAGTATAAAAATTCGGGCAGCCCACGGGTTCCCTTTATCGTTTCAGGAGTCTCGATGGCACATCATGATTTCGAAGAAGGAGCCGCCCGCGAGGATTTCTGCCGCTTTCTTGCGGCGTGCTATTACCAGCCGGATCCGGCGTTTGCGGAGGAGCGAATGTTTGATTCGATGCTTGAAGCGGCGACGCGGATTCACCCCGCGCTCGCGGCCCAGGTGCGCCAACTGGGCGAGGAATTTTCCCGAGAGAGCATCGAGAGCCTGCTAATCGATTATACCAGTCTCTTTCTCGGATCTCCCCAAGCCGTTGCGCCACCCTACGGGTCGGTATGGCTAGAGGACGGAAAGATCGTCATGGGTGATACGACAATGGCGGTCCTCGCTCTCTACGAGGAGGGCGGTTTTGAAATCGACGAGGAATTTCGTGGACCGCCGGACCATATTGCGGCCGAGCTGGAGTTTCTCTATCTGCTTATTAACCGTCAAAACGAGGGACACCGAACCGGCGATCCTCAGGCGTTAGAGGCGGCATCAGGCCTCAAGAAGCGTTTCCTGAGGGAGCAGCTCGGGCTTTGGATCGGACCTTTCACAGCAGCCGTAAAGGTCGGCGCACAACGGGGTTTTTACCGCCAGCTTGCCGAGCTCACGGATCGTTTTGTCAAGATGGAAGCAAGAGGAGATAAGAGCCCGTGAGCTGCGCGTGAACCCGACTCGTAGTGCTTACCGATGAAAATCTGTTTTGAAGTTTTCCCGCCAGTGCTCAAGAATTCCGCCTCTGCCGCGTGCCCCTTTTCGTAGTAAGCTAATATCCCGCTAAGCGTTGCTAACCTCCATCAAAGATATCAAGACGTAGTTCAGAAAGGAGTTGTTATGAAGAAATTGCAGGTCCTCTTTTTATCCCTGATTATGCTTGCTGCGTATGTGCCTTCGCATGCGGCATCGGTTTTTGAAGGCAAGACGATTACCATCGTCGTCGGGTACAAACCCGGAGGAGGCTATGACAGGTATGCGCGGCTGATCGGCAAATATCTGCCCAAGTATATTCCAGGAAGCCCTGCCGTCATTATTCAAAACATGCCGGGCGCAAGCAGCGTCATTGCCGCGAATCACCTATTTAGCATCGCCAAGCCCGATGGGCTGACCTTTGGGACATTCAACAATGCCACCGTCATCGCGCAATTGATTAAAGTCGAGGGAGTGAAGTTCGACTTGGGGAAATTTTCCTGGCTAGGCAGTGCCGCCAGCGATGCAGTGATTCTCACCGTGCGCTCCGATGTTCCGTACCGGAGTGCGGGCGATTTGCGAAAGGCCAAGCAGTTTGTCATAGGCACCACGGGACCGGGGAGTTCGACCCATGATTTCCCTTCGCTCCTCAAAGAATACGCCGGCTTTGACTTCAAGCTCGTCCCTGGTTATTCGTCGAGCGCGGACGTTATGCTTGCCGTCGAGCGTAAAGAGGTCGACGGCCGGGCGGGGTCTTACGATTCGATCAAGCCTTTCCTTGACCGCGGGCTGGTGCGTGCCATCCTTCGCAACCGGACTTCGGCTCCGGGAATCGAGAAGCTGCCGGTGGACGAAGATCTCGCAACAAGCCAGAAAGGTAAAACCGTCATGGCCGTGAACGCCGTACCGACGCAGATCTACCGGCCCTTTGTTGCTCCTCCCGGCACGCCAAAGGATGTGATGAAAATCCTGCGCGATGCATTTGCCAACGCGCTGAAGGACAAAGAGCTTCTCGCAGAAGCCGAGAAGGGCAAGATGACCATTGATTACACGTCGCCCGAGGATGCGCTGAAGGTCGTGGCTGAAGTCTTAAGCCAGCCTCCAGACATCGTGCAGGAACTGACGAAACATATCAAGTTTGGGGACTAAGTCCTCGCGAGCTGTAAATCGCTGGGGCAGGGAGGAGCGCAGCTCTTCCTTGTCCTGCTCTGACGGGAAAGAGTTGGATTCTTAACTATGTTCGATACGTTCATCGAGGGCCTTTGGGTCGTTTTCCAGTGGCAGACTTTTCTAGTGATGCTCCTGGGCATCTTTCTGGGCTTTTGGGTTGGGCTGCTGCCCGGGCTGGGGGGCACAACGACCTTGGCCTTAATGCTCCCCTTCATTTACAAGATGAGCCCGGTGGAGGCGTTTGCCTTCCTCTTGGGCATGCACTCGGTTGTCTCTACGACCGGAGACATCACATCCGTCTTGTTCGGCATTCCTGGGGAGGGTACTACGGCGGCGACGATCCTCGACGGCCACGCGATGGCTAAGAAAGGGGAAGCGGGCCGGGCGCTCGGGGCAGCGCTCATGAGTTCGCTGATCGGTGCTTTGATCGGCGCCTTTGCCTTGGCTCTCTCCATTCCGATCGTGCGCCCTCTGGTTCTGACGTTCGGTGCGCCCGAGCTTTTCATGCTTGCCGTCGTCGGGATTGCATTTATCTCCTCTTTGAGCGGAGAAGGAGGCCGGGC
>JBFJTQ010000670.1:0-2493 GCA_041625275.1 Binatia bacterium
CGGGCCGCGGCTTCTGCGCCCGTCGGGATGGAGAGTGATCGGAGCTTCGGCGATTTTGCCACGGTGCAGGCTCGCCTTGATGATCATCTCCGTCGCGAATTCCATGCCGGTACAACGTTGACCAAGCCGATCGTAGAATTGCTTTCTGAACCCACGCAACCCGCAGTAAACGTCGTGCAGAGGTGATTTGAACCACCATCGCGCGAGGAACGAAAACATCGGGTTCCCCCATACACGATGCAGGAACGGCATCGCGCCGGGCAAGATCGTGCCGCCGCCCGATGGCAACCGGCATCCCTGCACAAGATCAAACCCTTCGCGCAGTTTATTGACAAACGCGGGAATCTCAAGAAAGTTGTAACTATCGTCGGCGTCGCCCATGATGACAAATTTTCCGCGCGCCGCCGCGATTCCGCTCATCAGGGCGCTGCCGTATCCGCGCTGGGGAACTTCAATCAAGCGGGCCCCCAGCCGAGTCGCAATCGCTTGACACCCATCCGTGCTGCCGTTGTCTGCGACAATGATTTCACCATGAATCTGGTGCTCGCTTAACGCTCGCCACGCCTTCTCGATGCAAGTGCTCAGGGTGTCCGCCTCGTTCAGGCACGGCATAACCACAGACACTTCGGGTAAATTCGCTCCATTGAGCATCGATTGCGCTACCATGGGGACGGCAAGTCAGAACAAAACCTAGAAATGGAATCCGCTGACGATCGGATTATACAACAGGAGCAGACATCGGACAAAGTTTATTTGTCCCCATTCAAATTCCATCGCAAGAGGCGCAACCTAACAGGATGACCTCAGGCCTCGGCGGTCTAACGACAGGGTAGTGCTCAGGGCGGCTGTTTCAGCGCAAGTTCGGCCCGAATGTCTGGGGGTGATGTGTTTCAGGGTTGTGCACCGCAGAAGGGGCAGCAGTATTGCATCGCGGATAAGCCTGCCGCGAATGCAAAGCTGTCCATCGCTTCGGGCGGGAAAAGGAAGGTCGCCGAGCGCTGGCAAGGCGACCTTCCCGCTAGAAGCTGGCTCCCCGGGAGGGACTCGAACCCCCGACCAAGTGGTTAACAGCCACCTGCTCTACCGGCTGAGCTACCGGGGAACAATCCGTTTTTTCTAGCACACGACGTGATTAAATTCTAGGCGGGTGGCCTAGGAGGGGGGCGGCGATTCGGGTTTCGAGAGCCATCTCACGGCCGTCTCCTTCCCCTAGACACTTAAACAACTCCCAGTTTTTTAAGCTCTTCGGTCATCCGTTGCTGGTGAGTCGCAGGCCAGTAAATACGCCGGCAATCGGGACACCAGGAAAACCTCTCCTGGGTCGCAAAGACATAAGGCGGGACTCTCTCCTTGATTGATTCTTTCACGATGGGCTGGAGCGGCGTGTTGCACTCCAAGCAACGGGTAAATAATCGTGTGACCGAGGTGATATGACACGCCGTCAAGACCTGCCTGAGCTGATCCGCATAGCAGTCGCGTTCGATGAAAATAAGTTCCGGCGGTTGCTTCTGCTTGAGAGCCCGGTCCCGGGTGAGAATCAGCCGGTTTTCCTTGCGCGCGGCTCGAATCAAGCCATATCCGGACAAATGTGCGCCATAGATGACATCTTGGCCAAGAACTCTGAGCCACTTCGCCAGCCTTCCCAGCATCCGGTCTGCGGCGAACTTTTGCCCCTGGGTGGACATTTCCATGGTCGATGTCGTCTCCAGCATTGAATTGGCCGTCCTTTGCCTTTAGCATAGTGTGTCACGGCATGCTTGTTAAGCGCTCTATCACCGTCGCCATCGTCATTTTCTGGTGTTTGATGAACGCTTGGCTCATCAAGCGCGAATGGTCGGCGGCGCCCAAAATTCTCACGCTCCAGAGCGTCGAGACCATCACCGATCGCATCGAAGAGTGGTGGGGGGTTTTTTATCGCGGCCACAAGATTGGTTATGCCAACCAGACGATTTCCCCAAAGTCAGAAGGGTATCAGATCCGAGACCATTCGGTTTTGCGCCTCCAACTGTTGGCCACGACCCAGACGGTAACGACGCAACTGGAGATGGAAGTCGACCGGGAATGGGGGTTGCAACGATTCGATTTTGAACTGAAGTCGAATGGAGTCCGCTTCAAGGCCCGCGGCAACGTAACGCCGGGAACACTGAGCTTGGAAGTGGAATCCGGAGCCCACAAAACTAAGCGCGATCTCATGCTTACGCAACCTCCGTATCTGCTCGCGGCGTTGAAACCTTATGTGGCCACGCAACAATTAGAACAGGGCAAGCAGTACCATTTTTCTACTTTCGATCCGGCGACGATGTCCCAGCAGGTGACCACCATCATCGTCGAGGGCCGGGAACGTATTCGCCTCAACGGCCGCATGGAGCCTGCCATCCGCGTGCGCCAAAGTTTCAAAGGGATATCCGTGGTGTCGTGGCTTGACGGAACGGGAAGGACCCTCAAAGAAGAGACACCCGCGGGTCTTTCGCTGCTTCAGCAGCCCCCGCAACA
>JBFJTQ010000671.1:0-2492 GCA_041625275.1 Binatia bacterium
AGCGCGAGAAGAAGTGAACCGTTCATCGCCATCAACTGCGTCGGTCTCTCTAAAGATCTTCTTGAGAGCGAACTCTTCGGTCATGAAAAAGGGGCGTTTACGGGGGCGCACCAACTCAAGAAGGGCAAGATGGAACAGGCCAATGGGGGGACGGTTTTTCTTGACGAGGTCGGCGACATATCGTCGGAGCTGCAAACCAAGCTGTTAAGATTTCTCCAGGAACGTGAGTTCGAGCGGGTCGGCGGAACCCAGCCGATTCCCGTCGATGTTCGCGTGCTCGCAGCGACCAATCGAGATCTGACCCAAGCCATTAAAGAAGGACAATTTCGCGAGGACCTTTTCTATCGCCTCAACGTGATTCCAATCTCGCTTCCACCTTTAAGGGATCGAAGAGAAGATATCCCGATTTTGGCCAATTACTTCCTGCGGCGTTTTGCCGCGGAGACAAAAAAAACACTTTCCGGAATCACGACTGATGCAGAAGCTCAACTCGTCGCTTACTCCTGGCCGGGAAATGTCCGCGAGTTGGCCAATGTAATCGAGCGCGCCGCCGTGCTGGGCGACGGGCCGGAACTGGCGAGCGAAGATTTGCCGGTGCCCATCGCGGACGGCGACACGGAAGACACAACAGAGGCTCTTTCGTATCGCCATGCCGTGGATGAAGCCCGCGCAGATGTCATCAAAAAAGCCCTCGCTCACACCAACGGGAATCGCGCCGCGGCGGCTCGGATCCTCGGCATGCACAAGACCCATCTGCTGAATCTAATGAAGTCGCTGCGTATCGGTTGAGAGGCTTGTAACCCCTGCGCATATACACGATGTCAATGCTGGCAAATCAACATGTTTCAATTTTCCCGATCCTCCTTTCCAAACTTCTGGAGGAGTTCGTTTTAACCCACCTGTCCCTTCACCGCCCATGCTTTTGCCTGGAGAGTAATCGGCCCATCGGGACGGTTACCAAGGATGTCCTTGCGGAGCCGCTCCTCTAGCGCCCTTTGACGGTCCGGCGGTAGACTTCTAGTGTAGTTGCAAGAAGGACCTTCGGCCTCTTTATGATACGTCCAGATAGCACCGAAGGATTTGAACTTGAGCGGGACCGTTAACCCATCCGTCTCAATTTGTTTGAGTCCCGCATTCTGCCACAGATCCACAAGTTCTCGCTCAGTCGTGTAGGGTCGCTGCCTACTGGAGAGTTTTTTAATTTCCGGGTCGAGCGTCACCGCCGCCTTCCAGAAAGTGTCGAACAATTCCATCTCCCCTTGGCTGTCCCAATAGCAGGTAGATACGATGCCGCATGATTTGGTCACGCGGCGCATTTCGGCGACAGCCTTGGGGGCGTCAGATACGAACGTGATGATCAATGACGAGAGGCACTTATCGAAGGAGCCGTTTTCATAAGGCAGTTGCTGCGCATCGCCGATGTCAAAGGTAACTCGCGGATCGGATTGCCTGGTGCGCGCATACTCAATAAAGCTTTTGGACGGATCGATGCCGACAATCTTGGCGGCTTTGGTTGTCTGGGCGATGGTCCAAGCCAGCGAACCGGTGCCGCATCCGACGTCCAAGACCCGATCGCCATGATCGAGGCCGCCTATAAAGTCGATAAAGAAAGACGCGAGGACTTTGCTCCAAGCTCCCATGCCGAATTCGTACTTATCGGCAGCGGCGAAAACGTCGATTGATTGCGCCATGATCTAACTCCTCTCCGACGGGGGGTTCGCCTACCCGGCTGATGCGTCAAAAGACTTTCACGCATCACCAGATTTGTATTTTCTTTTTCGGCCAGCAGCGTTTGCAGCGGGGCAGGGCAGCGCCGCGCCCCGCCTTTGCCGCTTCGATGGCGGTTGGCTGTAAAAGCCGGCGTCGAAACTCGCCAGTAACAACCCTAAAAAACACTTCCACCGCTAACGAGAATCCCGCCCAATCGACCAAGCGCTAAGAGCCTAAAAGGGCAGCGATGCCTTTGCGAACGTCCGGAGGGCTTGCGAATACGTCTTCGACAAGACTCTGAACCTTCTCGCCCGATATGGGGCTGATCTCCAGCCGCATTCGTTCGGCCCTTTTTTGGAACTTAGGTTCCGTGAGCGCGGCCATGAAGCCTTCCCGCAAAATTTGTACGCGCTCACTTGGAACGTCCGGAGGCAGAAAGAAAGGTCTCGCCATGCGCAACGGGGCAAATAGGGTCTCCAAGAACCGACGGTCTTCCGGCTTCTGAATCAGATCCATGACCCACGGCACCTGCTTTAGCTCGGAATGCTTGTCCAGGCCCATTTGCAGGAAAACGTTGATAAAGCCCTTTGGCACCCAGTCGGGGTGCGCGGTCTGGGTTGAGGACCAAAAAAGGCCGCAAATGCCGTCTACTTCCCCGCGCTCCAACGCCGCATAGACCCCCGAAGCTCCCCGATAACCCTCGATCACTTTGAAGTTTGTTCCAAGTATTTTGTTCAGGGCCCGGGGATGTATGCTCATGGTGGTTCCCCGTCCGCTACTAC
>JBFJTQ010000672.1:0-2487 GCA_041625275.1 Binatia bacterium
CCCGGTGCCCAGCCAGCGAAGAAAAAAATTTGGCGGGCGGTCACGGATTATAGAAAAATCGGCGAACGACAGGGACTGAGTTTGTTGGAACTGGAGATGGAGACCGGAGTAACGCATCAGCTTCGGGTACATCTGGCGGCAGTTGATCACCCGGTGGTGGGTGATATTCTTTACGGCTCGAACCGGCCAATGACATTTGGGCTCGGGCGGCATTTTTTGCATGCCAGCGCTTTGCAGTTTCTCCATCCTAGATCTAAGAAACTGTTGATGCTGGAGGCGCCATTGCCCGCGGAGCTCGCGGCGCTGCTTGCCCGGATCCATCTGAACTTCCAATCGTAATCCTGAGCGTCGCCTTGGGGATTTCATGCGCTCTGACAAAAGAATCACTGCGCTTCGACTCTCGTGATGGAGTGGTTTTTCGAGAATCGATAACCCGGCGCTTGCCGTAGAGGTATATTGAGTTCGCTTTGCTAAGGGAATAGATTATGAAACCAATCGCGTGAGGAAGGTAGGAGGACTGTTAAATGCCAAATAAAATCATAAGGCTTGATTCGCGCCGGGACGTTGAGGCGATCGCGTGGGCAAAGGAATTACGGGAGACGGAAACATGGTTTCATAGCCCGCGATTTCGACAGCTCACGCGCCTTCACACTCCAGCGGAAGTTGTTTCCCTGCGAGGCAATTTGCTCGAAGAGCATACGATCGCAAAGCATGCAGCGATAAAATTATTCGATTATTTGCAGCGCTTGTTCAAGGAAAAAAAACAAGAAATCACCTACGGCCCGTTTTCGCCAACCGGGGCGGTGCGAGCGGTCATGGAAGGAATCAAGGTTCTGTATCTGGGCGGCTGGGCGACGTCCGCGAAGGGTTCGGAAACCGAGGATCCGGGAGCTGACCTGGCAAATTACGCCCTGGACCGGGTTCCCAAGGAGGGAGGCGCTTGGGTTCGCGCTTTGTTGCACCAGGACGAAGTTCAACGCTCCCGGCGCTTCCGCATGACGTCGGTGCAGCGTAAAAGAAGTCGTCCCATTGAATTCAGTCCGCCGTTGATAATTCCCGATGGCGACACGGGACATGGCGGAGAGCATCATATTCGGAACCTGGTAAAAAAATTCGTCGAAAACAACATCGGCGCCATTCATATAGAAGATCAACGCTCGGGGTGCAAAGTTTGCGGCCACCAGGGCCAAAAGGTTCTGGTTTCGACTTCTGAAATAATCTCGCGCCTCAATTCGGCGCGGCTGCAATTTGACATTATGAAAATACCTGGTGTGATCGTGGCGCGCACAGACTCCGACGATGCCACCGCCATCGACAGCGTCGAAGACGAGCGGGATCATCCTTTTGTCTTCGGGGCGACAAATCCTGAAATCGTGCCTTTCAAAAATGCCAGCCTGGCGGTGATTCGCAGTTTTTACCAAAGAGGGTTGAAAGAGATCAACGGTCATCTGCTGTACAAGATTTCGGACAAGGCCTACGCGGACGCGGAGAAATAGCTCAAGCAGGAACGGCTCGACGAGCGGGTCTCTGAAGGCCTGCAGCGGGTCGGGAAGGAAGTCGCCGCTCTGAAGAAGCTGCGGCAGCAGGCCCGCCGTGTGAACAGGGGGCAGCGAGACGTTCGCGAACAACTGGCGGCCTTTGAAATCAACGTGAAGAAAATAACCGAGGAGACGGTAGATGGGGTTCTCGCCGGTATCAGGCAGGTGTGGGCCGAGAAAGCGCGCCTCATGACATTTGCGGACGCCGTGTCGGAGGCTATCGAGGCTGGCCGCAAAAGCAAAGGAAAGTCGACGCTGTCCGTCGAGCGCTGGAAGCAATTCGCCAACGGCGTTTCTAATGCCGAAGCGCGGGAGCGGGCCAAGTCCATGGGCATCGAAGTATTCTGGGATTGGGACATGCCGAGAACTCCGGAGGGGTATTTCGTGATTTGCGGAGGGAGGGCAATGGCTATTGCCAGAGGACTGGCCGCCGCGCCATTTGCCGATTTGGTCTGGCGCGAGACAGCCAAGCCCGACCTCGTCGATGACAAAGCGTGGGCTGACGCGATTCACGCGGTATTCCCGGAGAAAATGCTGGCTTATAACCTTTCTCCTTCCTGGAACTGGGACGTGTGGGGGTTTACCGACGACCAGATTAGAAGTTTCGCCAGTGAATTGGGAAAAATGGGCTACGTATTTAATTTTATTACTTATGGCGGCCACCAGACCGAAGCATTGATGAACGGTCGCTTGGCCCGCGCGTTAAAGGAAGAAGGCGTGCTGGGTTTTGTCCGGCTTATTCAACGCGCGCTTCGTCTGGCCCATGACCCGTCTCAGTTTCCGCAAACCTTTGTCGGCGGCGATTGGGCGGACCGGTTTCGGCGCGCCGCCCGTGGGCCTTCGCTTACCACGTCCTCCATGGGGGGAAAATCCACGGAAACCCAGCATCGCAAAGCGGTCGAGGTCCCGACCAGCGTGCTCGAAAAATGGCTTCGAATGTGGGCGGAGC
>JBFJTQ010000673.1:0-2485 GCA_041625275.1 Binatia bacterium
TAAGATCAACGCCGAAGTTTGCCAGCGGCTGTAACCCTGGAGGTGTCCTCCGAGTTTGCCAGAGATGGTGAGGAGATTAGTCGCCGATGTTGGAAAAATTAATTGCATATCGCGGGGCGGGGTCCGATTCATTGTGGATAGCTGGCGGTCTTTTACTCGTAGTTTTTATCGGCTACGTGGACCTCGTGACCGGCTACGAGGTGAGTTTTTCCATTTTTTATGTCCTGCCTATCACCGCCGTTAGCTGGTTTACCAATAAGCGCGTCGGCTACTCCTTTTGCGTCCTCAGTGCGATCGTTTGGCTTTTAGCGGACTTCGGCTCGGGTCATGAATATTCTAATTTCCTTTTTCCCTACTGGAACATGATCGTGCGGCTCGGCTTTTTTGTAATCATTGCCCTGATTCTGTCGGAACTCAGAGTTCGACTGGATCGCGAGGCAGAATTGGCCAGGCGGGATTTTGTCACCGGTTTGCCGAATAGACGACATTTTCAGGAGCTGGTCGAGCTTCAACTATCGCCGAACACGAGCGGGGACGGTCCTCTCACGCTCGCCTATGTGGAATGGGGCGCGCTCAAAATGGTCAACGAACAGTTGGGGTTTACAATAGGCGACCAGACTTTGATGGACATTGGCGAGGTGATCAGGAAAAAGGCTCCGGCTCAAAATCTAGTCGCCCGCATCGGTCCGGCTCGCTTTGCCATGTGTCTTCCCAGCACCTCATCGGAGTCGGCGCGCCCGGTAATTACCGAGGTGTTCAAAGACCTACGTCTTTTTGAGAAACAACGCGGTCGGGGCCCATTATTGTGGGTCGCGGCGCTTACGTGTGTACCTTTGCCGGAAAATGTTGAGCCTCTTTTCGAAGAGGCGGAACGCTTGTTGGAGGAGGCCAAAAGAAGCAAAATGGATGAGCCCAAATTCGCGCTCGTCGACGGTCCTTCACTCAGGCGCCATATAATCCGAAGGATCGACTAGCACGGCGGTGAGATCAGGTTGATCCTACATCGGGGCTGTCAAATACCCGGTATCGTCTGAAAGCTTCGTGCGGCCAGTATAATCGGGTACCGGTAAGTCGCAATTACGCGAGAAAATATCCGCCCACAACCGCTTCCTTCCAAGTTTGCAGGACGGACGGAACAATACCCGCCGGCAAATCCTTCTCCGCCTTCCAGAAGCTGTGTACGCCGGCGCCGAAACGGGTGAGCGCGATCTTCGGCGCTGGCTTCATGGCGCAAAAACCCGGCATGATGACCTCGTGATACACCTCGGGGCTGTGATCCCGGCTGTCCTTCGCAATCTCGAACAGAAAGGGCGGTACCGGTTTGACGCTCTCTCCTCCCAGTTCGCGCGTGTATCCCACGAAGCGCCGAACCAGCGCTTGGGTTTCCTCTTTGTTCATCTTCAGCCGCGCCGCGGTGGTCTTGGCCGCTTCGGTGAGCGACCCGGTGATGGCGTGGGTGACGATATATTCGGCTTTGAACTGCGGCCTGTTCTTTGCCTTCTGCCAGGCTTCGAAGATGTCTTCCATGATGGCGGGCAAACGCATGAGCGCGGCGGGTCCTTCCTGGCCAAGCGCCTCGGGCCCTTGATAGCGAGCCAGGTCGCGCCATGTGCGGATATAAAGCTCGTTGAAGGGGTCGGTGCGCGCCTTGCCCTGCTTGTCTATTTTCTCGTATCCGCTGATCTTGCCCATGTCCCCGCCCCACTGGTCGCGGTCGCAGCACAGATAGCCGAAGGGAGAGTGCTCCGTGGCGCACACGCCGGCCATGTTGGGAATGCGCTGGGAAAGCATGCAGATAAACGGGCCGCCGGTGGAATGGCCCTGGCCGTACACGGAGAATTCATGCGGCGGAAAATGGCGCCGGCTGGCCTCGATCATTCCTTCTTCAAAGGCTGCCGGCCAGGCGGCCATGCGATAGTAAAAATTGGTTTCCGGTTTGGCTCGCGCCAGAGTCCGCGTGCCGTAGCGGTTGCGCATGGACGCGTCCGTGACCAAGTCATATTGATCCGGCGTGATTAGCTCCCCTTGCTGCCAAATCGGCGTGCGGACCGTGCCGTCGGCATGAATCGTATCGTCGGGCCAGTCCCGGCTGGGGTCTGGAAAGTAGAATCTGCCGGGAAATGTGCCGGCCATGACTCGGAAGCCGAACTTGCCGGCAAGCAGTTTTGCGTGCCGCTCGATGCCCTTAAAGTCGCTCGATCCGCCATGGAGTAAAAAGAATCCGGCTTTTTTCCCGTCGGCGCCAGTCGGTATCTTGTTCGCGTCTTCCGGTTCATGCACGACCATGCCGATGTCCCAGTCCAGGCCGAGCGCATGAATGCGAAAAATGTCCTCGCTCTGCTTGATGGGAATATCAGGCATGCCAAGGACCTCTTCGGAATCCTTGATGCACTGCTCCCGAGAAACAAACTCAGGCGGCTGCCAGCGCTCTCTTGCTCCCGACATGCGTTACCACCTCCGGCTATAGAATGCTCTTGCCGCCGAA
>JBFJTQ010000674.1:0-2480 GCA_041625275.1 Binatia bacterium
GGGTAGAAGCCAAGGACGCTACCCGCGATTATCGCTAATCCGCTGTCGATCTCTTAGCAGGTTGCTGAAGAACCTCCCTTCATCCTTCGACCGGGCTCGGGACGAACGGAAAGCCTTTGATACCATTGAAAATTTTCCGTTCATGCTGAGGTGGTCGAAGCGTTCCGAAGCTTTTTTAAGCAATCTGTTGGGTCGAAACCTCTTGTCCGAGGTGAATTCCGTGGATCGAAGTAAAAGCGAGAGACACGCGCCAATGTGCTGGTCCATTGACTTTGTGACGGCGGATTGCTCAGAATCTAAAGTCAAGGGGAGGGAATTATGAGTGCGCTCATTGCCGTGATCCTTGGGATAATCACCGTCTACCTGACGTATACACGGTACGCTCGTCGCATTGACCGCAACGTCATCCAATCCGATCCCAAGCGCGCGACCCCCGCGACGCTCTACACAGACGGCGTCGATTTCATGCCCACCAATCGAAACATCCTTTTCGGTTACCATTTCAAATCCATAGCCGCAGCGGGTCCAATCGTCGGCGCCATCGTCGCGGCGACTCTGTGGGGCTGGCTGCCAGCGATGATATGGCTCATCCTGGGGGTCGCCTTTATGGGGTGGGTAAGCGACTACAGCGCTATCGTGATGTCGGTGCGTAACGAGGGGCATAGCCTGTCGGCGGTTGCTCACCGCCTTGTTTCGCCCCGAACCCGCACCATTTTGTTCCTGTTTATTTTCTTTTACTTGCTTCTCATCGCCGGCGCTTTCGTCGGCATCATGGCGACGGTCATGGAAACGCAGCCGAGAACTCACCTTGGGATTATCTTGCTGGTGATCATGGGGTTGCTGCTCGGCCAAATGCTCTATCGCTGGCGCGTCGGCTTGGTGCTGGCAACGGTCATTACCGTTGGTGTTACCCTGCTCGCCATCCTCACCGGCCATGCAACGGAAGGAATTTTCAGGGGATTCACCGAAGGATTCAACGCCCTCACCGGCGGAGCGCCGCTGGTGACCTATTTTGACCCGACTCTGGCGGGTTTTAAGGGAGCGGAAGCCAAGATCATGCCCAGCCTTCTGTTTTGGGCGATTGCGATTTGCATATTCTGCTATGCCGGTTCCGTGCTTCCGATCTGGCGCATGGCGCAGCCGGTCGTGTACGTGGGTTTCTGGATAACGGCGCTGGCGATGCTCCTGGGACTGAGCGGGGCAGCGGTTGGAACGTTTGTAAAGCCGGAGGTGGCCTATTTTCAAATCCCCGCATTTAAAGGGTGGAATCCGCAGCTTGGGCCTGCCGGAATCATGCCTTTGTGGCCCATGCTGTTTGTGACCATCGCCTGCGGGGCGATTTCCGGGTGGCATGCGCTGTTCGGTTCGGTCGGCACGGCGCGTCAAATCGAGAACGAGGCCGACATGCTGCCTGTCGGCGCAGGCTCCATGCTCGCTGAGTTCCTCCTCGGACTGCTGGCGCTGTTGGCTGTCTCGGTGGGAGCCAAAGGCAGTCCAGTCGGTGCGTTTGCCAACGGCCTCGGCGGCTTCATCAGTGTGTGGGGGGTTCCCGTCGATTACGCCGTATCGCTTGCATTCGCCGCATTCATCGTCATCGTTCTGGTCGTGACCCAGCTTATTTTCCGTGTCATGCGGGTGACGCTCACCGAATGGTTGGGGGAGATCGTTCCACCTCTGCGCAATCAACATCTCGCCTCTTTCGTGTCTGTGGCCCTGGCGATCTTGTTGGTCATGACGGGCACCTGGATTTATCTCTGGCAACTGTTCGGCGCGGCAAATCAACTCATGGCGGCGCTGGCGCTTCTCCTGGTTACGATCTGGCTTGTCTCGGTGGGCAAGAACTGGCTCTACGCCGGCATTCCTATGATTTTCATGTATCTCACTACCGTCGCTTCCATTCTGGTCACCGCGTACAACCTTTACTTCAACGTGTATTTGCCGAATCTCGAAGCCGGGAGAATGCTCCCGACCGTCGGTTCGGCGCTTATGGTGCTGGTCGCCTTGCTTTTGGTGTTGGCTGCGCTTTTCATCGGTGTCGACGGTATTCGATCCTTTTTTAACTATCTCGGAAGGCCCGAGCCTTCGGCAAAACCGGCGACAGCCAAGAGCTGAACACTTCGTGGAGAAAAAAAAACAGTCTCATACAGAGAAATCCACCGGCCGGCGGTGGCAGGCAATCCGCCAGTTTGTCCACGGACTCACGGGTTACGAGTTCGCGCGCCATGCCGTCGAGATGCGCCATGAAGCGGAATCGCTTTTTTTTGTCGTGACGCTGGGCGATCTAATCGGCGTGCCGATAATGCCGCCGGTTTATTCCCTGCGGCTTTTGCCTTATGTTGCACCCGAGATCGCCGCATGGAAACGACAGATGGCGCGGCGCAAGGAATTTTGGGAAAAAGAGGAGTATGATCTTCACGGAATATGATGATATGACCCTAGGAACCTTGGAGGGGAGAATCCAATAAGATGGCGGATCAAGA
>JBFJTQ010000675.1:0-2476 GCA_041625275.1 Binatia bacterium
GCGGGGGAGTCGCACGGGCCCTGTCTGACGATGATCGTTGACGGGGTGCCGGCGGGCTTTCCCATCCAAATTGAAAAAATCAACCATGATCTGTGGCGCCGCCAACAAGGCTATGGTCGCGGCGGGAGGATGTTGATCGAAAAGGACGAAGTTCAGGTTCGTTCCGGGATTCGCTGGGGGGAAACGCTCGGCTCTCCCGTTGCCCTAGGCATCGAGAACCGGGACTGGAAAAACTGGACGAAGAAAATGTCCGCGCAACCGGGAGACCGCGACGAGAAAATAGCAGTGACCAAACCCCGTCCGGGCCACGCCGATCTCACCGGAGTCCTCAAATATGATCGTCAGGATATACGCGACATCTTGGAGAGAGCCAGCGCCCGAGACACCGTTTCCCGAACCGCAGCCGGATCTTTCTCCAAGCAGCTTCTTTCTCCCTTTGGCATCCGGGTCATGGGCTATATTCGCTCCATCGGCAGCGTAGCGGCCAACACCGATGGTCTGGATTACGAGGAAATGTATTCCCGTTCGGAAGTTTCACCGGTGCGCACGGCAGACAAAGAGGCCGAAGCGAGAATGATCGATCTCATCGAGGAGTGCAAGAAAAACGGCGACACATTGGGCGGCATCTTCGAGGTTGTAGCTCTGGGATTGCCGCCCGGGCTGGGCACTCACACCCAATGGGACAGAAAACTCGACGGGCGCCTGGCCCAGGGACTCATGAGCATTCAAGCCATCAAAGGCGTCGAGATAGGGCTCGGCTTCGAAATGGCTCGGCGCCGAGGCTCTCAGGTGCACGATGAAATCTTTTTCGATCCTGCAAAAATGGTGACGCAAGGGAAACCGCGGATCGTCCCAACGGGCTTCTATCGCGGCTCCAACAACTCGGGTGGGACCGAAGGAGGCATGAGCAACGGAGCACCGTTGGTGGTTCGCGTTGCCATGAAGCCCATTTCTACGTTGATGAGCCCCCTGCAGTCTGTCGACCTCAAATCCAAAGAGCCAGCCGATGCGTCCGTCGAGCGCTCTGACGTCTGCGCTGCCCCCGCGGCTGCGGTGGTGGGCGAGGCCGTGGTCGCGTTTGAACTCGCATGCGCTTTTCTAGAGAAATTCGGCGGAGACTCGTTGCGCGAAATTCGGCGCAATTACGAAAACTTCCTGGAGCAGATTAAGAATTTCTAACGCGGTGTCAGAACATCCCAGGCCCAACATCGCTCTTATTGGTTTCATGGCGGTGGGGAAAAGCGCCGTGGGTCGCAGGCTCGCGCGTCGACTCAAGAGGCGATTTGTGGACCTCGACAAAGCGATTGAGAAAGCGGAAGGACTAAAAATTCGTGAGATCTTCACCGCGAAAGGAGAGCCCTATTTCCGTGAGCGAGAAAAGCAGATGCTGAGCGAAGTTCTGAGCAAACGCGGTCAAGTCATCGCAACCGGCGGTGGCGTAGTGATGGATGACGATAATTTCCGAATGCTCCAGGACAAAAGCGTGATGGTGTGTCTCCAGGCCAGGACGGATGTGCTTCTGCGGCGCGTGGGAAGCGGGAAGCAACGGCCCTTGCTCAAGGGCGCAGATAAGGGCAAGCGAATCGCAGATCTGTTGCAGGAGCGCGAAAAGCGCTATTCAAGCGCCCAAGTAATGATTGACACCAGCGATTTAGGCGTCGATGACGTGGTAGAGAAGATCATTGGTCAGTTAGGGCCGGAAATCTAAACTGATGCAGACTTTGACGGTCAATTTAGGGGAGCGCTCGTACCCCATTTACGTCGGCGAAGCGATACTTTCGCGCGTCGGTGAGATTCTCCGACAATCGGGTGTGCGAGGGAAGGTCGCGGTCGTCACCAACCCAACGGTGGCGCAAATCTATCTCGACCCCGTGCACGAGGCTTTGACAGAAGCCGGATTTGAGGTCACGCCCATTCTGATTCCCGACGGAGAAGAATACAAAAACCTGGAATCACTGACCAAGGTATTTGACCGTCTCATCGGCGAGCGATTTGACCGCAAGTCTTGCTTGTTGGCCTTGGGAGGGGGTGTGGTCGGGGATATCACAGGTTTTGCCGCCGCCACTTATCTTCGTGGGGTAACCTACGTTCAAGTACCCACGACTCTGCTGGCCCAAGTCGACTCCAGTGTGGGCGGTAAGACCGGCGTCAATCATCAGGACGGAAAAAATCTCATCGGCGCCTTCTACCAACCGCGTCTGGTCTTGATCGACGTGGCCGTGTTGCGATCGTTGCCTCGCAGGGAACTGGTCGCCGGTCTGGCCGAGGTAATCAAGTACGGCATAATCGAGGATCAACGCCTGTTCAGTCGTGTGGAAGCGAATATTGCCAGGCTTGTCAACGTTGATCGCCAGCTGCTCATCGACGTGATCCTTACGTCATGTGCCATCAAGGCCCGAGTCGTCGAAAAAGATGAACGAGAGGACGATTATCGGGCGGTACTCAATTTTGGTCACACCCTTGGGCACGCCGTGGA
>JBFJTQ010000676.1:0-2473 GCA_041625275.1 Binatia bacterium
GATTTCCAGAGTGCCGGCCTTTCGGGCCGCCACGAACCCTCCCAGGGCCGTGCAAGCCGCACCGATTGCAAAGCCGACCATGAGTCCTTCTGGGGAGGTCATGTACGCAAGAATCTTTTCCTCCGTAACGTCGCCGTCTTTCGATAACTCCTGTACCAAGTAAAAGAAAAGGTAAGCGTACATGGCAACGTACGTGGCAACGTAATCGACCACGATACCGATAACGACAGGATAGACCTTAACGCCCGTAAAAAAGCCGGTGGGCTCTATGGGAGGCGGCGGCATTTGGGGCCGTGGTGGTTCAAACTGCATATGAACTTCCTCTTCGAGCGCTGATGCGGCTGCACGATCCAAGAAATCCCGTTGGCAACCGATCCTTTTGATCCGTGAACATGAATGGCTTCGCTTTGCAGCAGTTTCCCAACCGGCTGTCCCGCCGCAGAGTGTACGTTGCAGACTTTAGTCTAACTAATTGCACGCGGCGCACGCTTTTTCCAGCGCGGCACCTTGTTGCGGTTAGGAATGCCGTCACCGAGAAGTGTTCGCCCCCCAAGCGGAAAGTTTTTCGGCGGCACCGCTCCCAAAATGAGAAACACCACGTCCTTGGTCGAATCGTTGC
Source organism: Binatia bacterium (assembly GCA_041625275.1). Lineage (GTDB taxonomy): Bacteria > Desulfobacterota > Binatia > UBA9968 > UBA9968 > JBFJNS01. The sequence continues at coordinate 620 of JBFJTQ010000676.1, forward strand.
CGATGGCTCGAAAGGCAGTCGGGGCGACGCGAACGATCGTCCCTTCAGGCATCGAGATACGTTTTCCATCCAGAATAATCGTGCCGGTCCCCTGGACCGTAATAAAAACCTCTTCCTGAACTCTGTGGCGATGGACGTACGCCGCCCCATCTCCGGGTTTATAGCGCACATAGCTGAAACCCACCCCCTCGCAACCGATACGCCGTGACAGAAATTCTTTTTCTGTCACTTTGCCTGGAGGCAAAAACAGCTTGGAATATCTTGTGGTTGCCATAATGATCTCCCCTTTTGTCTAATGACCACACGAAGGGCGGCAAAATTCACCCCCACATGAGTTCAACGTGGCCGCAGCTATGGATATGATTTGGCGGGCGCCAACGTTCCCCCTCGATCTGCAATGTTTATTGGCGGCGCGGGCTGTTGGGCAGCCGCTGACGATGAAATTGCCACAACGCGCCGCGGAGCCCCCTGTCGCCATTATCTGCTCCGGTCAATCCATGCACCGCGCTACATTGAGCCGTCAAAAGAATCCGTTTGACATCGACCCCACGAAAGAGAAAATATCTTCTTGGCGGGCCGAAAAGCAAACTCTCTAGGTGATATATGTTTTACTCATTTCGATATGAGGAGGCGTTCCTGCCAACAATGAGCCGTCTTCCCCTGCACCTGCGCATGAAGCTCGACCTGGCCGGAATGAAACTTTCCTTGAAAGTCTGGCTGGCATTCAGCATGGAGGAACGCACTGTGCTTTGCCATCTGCCATCGGACCACGAAGAAGAGAAAAACGCATTCACGGCTTACGTGGACTTCCTTTGCCGAAAATATAGAGGCGCGCCGGCGGAAAGAACGCCGCCGGCAGACAGGACTACTTGGGACAACCCGCATCAGATACCGCCTGCGGTCATGGAGCGAAGCCTCGGCGCCGGAGCGGGCGTCACGCCTCAACAGTGGCAGCAATGGAACTCTCATCAGCGCTACGCTTTATACAAGACAGCCATCTCCAAGAACGAACCGGAAAACTTCGCCGCCGTTCTCGAGGAGGTCAACGGGAGCAAAGAGAAAAAGTAAGGGCTCGTGGCTACTCGCAATTCCAATGACAGCTGGCTTTCCCGGGTGATCCCATTTGGTCTTACCGGTCAGAGGAAACCGCACCACTACCGCGAGATGGCAGCCGTGCTTTGGGAAAACAAGACGGAACTTTCCTTCGCGTGGAAAATACTAACCCGTGGGGTCTGCGATGGCTGCTCGCTCGGGCCATATGGATTGCGGGATAACGTCATGCCGGGTATTCACTTGTGCATGACTCGTCTGAAGTTGCTCCGGCTGAACACCATGGGACCCCTTGACATCTCGGTCATGGGAAATGTCGGCAGGCTGCGGCGCCTTGATCAAGAGAAGCTTCGCTCGCTCGGACGCGTCCCCTACCCCATGGTTCGCCCGCACGGGGCTACGGCCTTCTCACGGCTGTCGTGGGACGAGGCTCTGGATTTAGTGTGCAAGGCGCTACGCGCTTCAACGCCCCATGAAATGGGGTTTTTTGCCACTTCGCGGGGGCTCACCAATGAAGTCTATTACGTGTTTCAAAAGCTTGCCCGGACCCTTGGAACCAACAACATCGATCTCTGCTCCCGCCTGGGTCATGCGGCCAGCGTAGCGGGCCTCGAAAGCACACTCGGCATCGCCGCACCGACCTGTTCGCTATCGGATTTCATCGGCACCGACCTGCTTGTGATCTTCGGTTCCGATTTGGCCAACAACCAGCCGGTGACAACGAAGTATATGCACTATGCAAAGAAGCAAGGCACGCGCATCTTCGTCGTCAACCCCATGCAAGAGCCTGGGCTCGAGCGATAC
>JBFJTQ010000677.1:0-2470 GCA_041625275.1 Binatia bacterium
ACGTGAGTTATCTGGAAGGATGCACGGCGCCGATGCGGGACAAGAATCAACTGCATGCCGCCGTGGTCGAACTCATTGCGCACGATGAGGCGCAGATCAAATACTCGACGGTGCAAAACTGGTATCCGGGCGACGCGGAAGGCAGAGGCGGTATCTATAATTTTGTGACCAAGCGCGGTAAGTGCCTCGGAAAACGCTCCAAGATCTCGTGGACACAAGTGGAGACGGGATCCGCCATTACATGGAAATATCCGAGTTGCATTCTGCAGGGCGATGACTCTGTCGGCGAGTTTTATTCGGTGGCCCTAACCAACAACTACCAGCAGGCGGACACCGGCACTAAGATGATCCATATCGGGAAGAATACGAAAAGCACGATTATTTCCAAAGGAATTTCTGCGGGGCATGGACAGAACACGTACCGGGGATTGGTCAAGGTCATGAAAGGCGCCCAAGGAGCGCGCAATTATTCTCAGTGCGATTCCTTGCTTTTGGGAGATCAATGTGGGGCGCACACTTTCCCATATCTGGAGGTGTTGAATAACAGCGCGCAAGTGGAACATGAAGCATCGACGTCGAAAATCGGCGAGGACCAGCTGTTTTACTGCCGCCAGCGCGGTATTTCCACCGAGGATGCCGTCAATATGATCGTCAGTGGTTTCTGCAAACAAGTCTTCCGCGAACTTCCTATGGAGTTTGCCGTGGAGGCGCAAAAACTCTTAGGTGTGAGCCTGGAGGGCAGTGTCGGATGAACGGGCGGCCTGGCGCATTCGCTCGTTTTGGTGGCTGACGGGATTTTTTCCATGGGAACGGAAATCTACTTCGACAATAACGCTACGACGCGAGTTCTGCCTGAAGTGTTTGACGCCATGGCCCCCTTCTTAAAGGAGTGGTACGGCAACCCCTCAAGTATTCATCGCTTCGGCAGCCAAGTGGCTAAGAACATCGGCGACGCTAGAGCGCAGGTCGCAGCGCTGATCGGCGCCGCGGACCCCGTTGAGGTCATGTTTACGAGCTGCGGCACCGAAGGAGATAGCACGGCCATCCGTGGAATGTTGGAGGCCAGGCCTGACCGGCGCCATATCGTGACGACCCAGGTTGAACATCCTGCGGTTCACGGACTCTGTCAGCATTTGGAGAAGAAAGGCTATCGGGTCACCTGGCTCGGCGTGGATCAGGACGGCATGCTGGATTTGGACGAGCTGCGCGATTCTTTGACGGACGACACGGCTTTGGTCTCCATCATGGCCGCCAACAATGAAACCGGAGTCATCTTTCCCGTAGAGGAAATCGGCGAAATCGTTAAAGCCAGAGGCATTCCGTTTCATGTGGACGCGGTGCAAGTTGCCGGGAAGCTACTCATGAAGGTGAAGAGCAGCCCCTTTGATCTGCTCACGATTTCAGGACACAAGTTTCATGCGCCGAAAGGCATTGGTGCCCTTTACATGCGTCGCGGATTGACATTGCCGCCCTTCCTGATCGGAGGACACCAGGAGAAAAATCGCCGGGCCGGCACGGAGAACGTTGCTGGAATCGTGGCGATGGGGAGGGCCGCGGAATTGGCCGCGAGTCATCTGGACGAGGACACGAAGCGCATCAGATCTCTGCGCGATCAACTGGAGAAAGGACTGCTCGAATCTTGCCCCGATGCCGTGATCAACGGCCGGCGCGCGAATCGGTTGCCCAATACCGTGAACATCAGTTTTAGATACCTGGAGGGCGAGGCTGTCCTGGTTCTCCTAGACCAATATGGCATTTGCGCTTCTACGGGTTCTGCCTGTACGGCCGGATCAGCCGAACCTTCGCACGTGCTGCGGGCAATGAAAGTGCCGCCCGATTGGCTCCAGGGGGCGGTGCGATTCAGTTTAAGTCGTTTTAATACAGAGGAAGAGGTACGGTCTGTGAACGAAAAAATGCCTTTGATCGTCCAAAGACTTCGAGGGCTCTCGGCTTTGGGCAAATTAGGAACCCAGGAACGGAATCAAGGGTCGGTCCAGAAGGTGCCCAGCAGGATCGGAGCAAGGGGGTAATCATGGGACTGATGCAGATTCCGCGTCGCGTGGATTATGGTTTGCGCGCGATCATCTATCTGGCTGGCCAAGATCCGAATAAGTGCTCTTCGATAGCCGAGATTTCACAACGGCAGGGCGTACCGAAAAAATTTTTGGAGAAGATCATTCAAGATCTCATGCGCGGTGGGCTTATTCAATCGAAACGCGGGCCTTGCGGGGGCTACACTTTGGCTCGGTCGCCGGGACAAATCTCGGTCCAGCAGGTGATCGAGGCCATCGAAGGGCCGATAGCCATCAACGTTTGTATGAGCGAGGAACATCACTGTGATCAGGAGCCTCGTTGCGCGATGGTCGGCATATGGGGCGAGATCCAGCGAAAGGTAAACGAGGTTATTACCAAAACGACTCTGGCCGATTTGCAACGAACGCCTTGTCGGGATTCTGCGCAATCCTCTTCT
>JBFJTQ010000678.1:0-2459 GCA_041625275.1 Binatia bacterium
CTCCCGCTCTGGCAAAAGAGCGACTCACGATACTGCGTCAGGCTTATGCCAAGACGCTCAGCGATCCAGAGCTGCTCGCCGAGGCCAAGAAGAGCCGTTGGGACGTGCAGCCGCTGAGCGGGGAGGAACTCGAGGCGGCGGCAAAGGATGTGGTTGATCAACCGGCGAGTGTGGTCGAGCGGCTAAAATGGGTGCTGGGGCGCTGACGGTACAACGGAGATAAGACTTATGATTCAGATGGGAACAACGGCAGCCGCGCACACCGAGGATGTCTGGATCCCGAGCGTGTGCCGGGTCTGTTCCAACTGTTGCGGGATCCGGGTCCACCGTAAGAACGGTGTCGTGGTAAAAATAGAAGGGCTACCGGAAAGCCCGCACAATTACGGTCGGATGTGCGCCAAGGGAATGGCTAACATCATGACCTTTCACGACCCGGCGCGACCTAAGACTGCGCTCATCAGGACGAACCCGAAAAAAGGCATCGGCGTTGACCCACAATGGCGCGAGGCCGACTGGAACAAGGCCATGGATCTCGTGGTGGGCAAGCTCAAAAAATCCATGGCCGAAGATCCGCGCAAGATCGTCATTCTGCGCGGTGTCGGGGAACCGGATTGGGTGGGGAGCTGCGTTTCTTCATTCGCCAAGACCATAGACACGCCGAACTTTGCCGGCGGTCCGTTTTTCGCCACGCATGTGGACGCCTGTTATCTGATCAACGGCACCATGCATGTGGAGATCGATGTGCCGCGCTGCAACTACCTGTTGCTCTTTGGCGCGCAGCGCGGGGCGGTGGTCAACCATGACGCCATGCGCGCGGCCATGGACATCGCAGACTCTCTGGCTCGAGGCATGAAGCTTGTCGTGATCGACCCGATCTGCTCGCCGATGGCTTCCAAGGCTCACGAGTGGGTGCCCATTCGCCCGGGAACCGATGGAGCGCTGGCCTTGTCGATGATCTCTGTTCTTGTCAACGAGCTCGGGATCTATGATCGCAGCTTCCTCCAAAACCACACCAATGCGCCTTACCTGATATTTGCCGACGGCCACTATGCCCGCGATGAGAAGTCAGGCAAGCCACTGGTCTGGGACGAGGTCTCCAGCCGGCCCTGCGCTTTCGATCAAACCAGCTCGCCCGCTCTTGAAGGCGTCTTCAGGGTCGGCGGCCAGTCCTGCGAGCCCGCGTTCGCCAGGCTCAAGAGCCATCTAAAGGAGAAATATTCTCCGGAGGCGGTTGCGGCGATTACCAGTGTGCCCGCCGAGACCATACGCCGTCTGGCAAAAGATTTCGGCGAGGCGGCAAGTATCGGCAGCACCATTGTGATGGAAGGAACGTCCATGCCGTTTCGGCCCGTCTGTTCGTTTTGCGACAGCCGCGGCCTGTCATCGCATCAGTTCGGCATGTGGGCCTGCATGAGCGTTCACATGCTCAATCTCATCGTGGGAGCCATGGATGTTCCCGGCGGCTGCCTGAGCACCAATCTTCTCGGTCCCGGGGAAAGGATGCGCGTGGAAGAGAGCGACGAAGGCTTGGTCGTCGGACCCGGCGATGTTCGCTCCTACCCGCCGCGCCAGCCGCAGCCGCCTCAAACCGTCAACATGCGCGAGATGATTCCGACAGGGCGGGCGATGGGCACCATCATGATGGGTCTAACCATGGTGCAGCATCCGCATCTTCTGCCCTACAAGCCAGAAGTGCTCATCATCAATAACTTCAACATGATGATGTCCGGCGTCGAGCCTGCGCTCATTGCGGAGGCTATGGAGAAATTCCCGTTCGTCGTTTGCATGACGGACAAAATCACGGAAACCGCCGAGTTTGCCGATGTCATTCTACCCCTGCAACAGCACGCGCAGCGGCTCGATTTCCCCGTCAACGCCATGCGCGGCTGGATCAACGGCGATCACTGGTATTTTACGCTGCGGCAGCCCGTGCATCTGGAAAAGCATGACGAGAGGCATCCCGTGGAGATATACACGGAGTTGGCTCAAAGGCTGGGCAAACTGGAGCCGTTCATAAAGGCTTTTAACAGCGCCCTGGGCTTGAAGGAAGGTTATCGGATGGATTCCGATCGAATCTACTCGGTGGATGAGATGGTCGATCGCAACATCAAGTCGACTCTCGGCGCCGAGCACAGCCTCGCGGAGCTCAAAGAAAAGGGGTTCTTCGCCTATCCCCGAACACTGGCGGAGAGATTCCCGCGGGCCATCAAAAAATTGCCGCGTGCGCACCTCTATTTCGAGTTTCTTCTCGACACCGGGCAGCAACTGAGCAGGATCGCAGCCGAAGCGGGTTTGGACGTGGACGCCCGCAGCTTTCAGGCGCTGGCCTGCTGGTACCCCTGTGCGGCGCAGGAGCAGGCGCCCGCGGAATACGATCTCTCGGCGGTGAATTACAAAATCGCGTTTCATAGTTACAACATGACTCAGGACAATCCCTGGCTTGCCGAATTGGCGGACCA
>JBFJTQ010000679.1:0-2455 GCA_041625275.1 Binatia bacterium
GGGGAGGGTAGACCTCGACAATTCGCTTGCGATCATTTCGAAGTCACGGCATCTCGGTGCCGAAAATGCTCCCAAGACTCGAAGCGCACGCCGAGTGATTCATCTTAAATCGCATGTCGTCGAGATACTGCGATCGGTCAAGCCGCTTCGCACCGAGGAAGATGCGCCTGTATTCTTGAACAAACTCGGGCAGCCGATCAACGCGGACCAATTCCGATCCGATCAGTGGCATAGAGCGATTCGACTCCTGGAGATCCGGCCGCGTGACTTCTATGCGACGAAGGACACGGCAATCTCGCTTGATATTACGGCAGGGGAGAATCCCAAAAAGGTTGCCGAGGAGGCGGGGATCACGCTATTGACTCTTGAGCGGCATTACGGGCTCTTTCTTGAGTCCGTGGTGCAGCAAGAAGTGCAACGGTTGCACTTTTACACGAGAAATAACTCTCAATTTGCAAAGCAAGTTACTGAAAACACGAAGAATGTTAAGTGGCGTCCCCGACGGGATTTGAACCCGTGTTGCCGGCGTGAAAGGCCGGTGTCCTGGGCCAGGCTAGACGACGGGGACGTGAGTGGTGAGCCGTGCTGGATTCGAACCAGCGACCCTCTGCTTAAAAGGCAGATGCTCTACCGCCTGAGCTAACGGCTCGCTGGCGGACAAACTCTACTTTCATAACGAGAATGACGCGCTAAGTCAACGAACGGACGGAATTATCGAAAAGCCTACTTCAAGCTCAAGTCGACGGCTTGGTTCGTCACGCGCCGTAAATATCGTAAGGGCGCAAAACTTGGACAAAATCGCGCCCTCTTGTGTGCGATACGAATGAAACTGACAGAGGAGGAGATCGTCTATCGCCCGCCGTGGCGGTTTACCAAGAATTCGAAATCGACAGGGCGACTACCCATATCGGGGCCGTTTGCTGCGTGCCCGGGGTTAGTTCATTGGCGCCCGATTGCGGCAAGATGCTGTTTACTCGGTTGCCGAATACGATGCCCGCGGACCAATTCACGGCATTGTCGCGGAAGGATACGTGGACCTCTCGGGTCGCGGTGTTTCCTCTACGGGGACGCTATCAACCCTGACAAAACCATGCGACTCAAGCTGCTTTGCGCACGCTTCGACTGTTCGAGATAAAAACTCAACGTCCGTCTTGATGGTTGAACGGGCTGCGCAAGTGCGCGAAACGCTCGTTTTCGGATTGTAGAGAGTAATCGATAAGGGTGCGGCGGATCCGCATCCGATGAAAAGGCCCACCGACAGCGAGATGAGGGGAGCAATTCTCATGGCATTGATTATTTTAATTCTACCGGGTTGACCGCGAAAAGGTATGCTTGAAATGGAGCCGCAGTGCGGCAAAGGCATAATAAGAGCAGCAGACTTGGTGACAAGGCTGCTAGGAGGCCATGTGCGTAAGCCAGCAGGCCCACCTGCTTCCCGCTTCATTGCGCCGGGTTTTCGCTACAAGGAAATCTCTTTCTCAATGTATACAAGGCCATCACCTCGACAGACGACTGGGCGGCTTGGAATTGCCTGATTTGCCTGTCGAGCAAATTCTTGAAGTTGTCGATGTCGAGCGTAGAATTCTTCGGCGCGCAATACAGCGGCGGCTGTTTTTTCCTTTCCAAAGTCAGATTTGTATAGGCAAACCCATCCAGGAGTCCGCGTAAGTAATACTCAAGATTTTGCGGCGAAACGCTTCGGAGTCTCATATATTCGTTCAGGGATACACTGGAAGCCGGCCCTGCAGGAGTTAGAACCATAGCAGATAAAACAATGGTAAGTCGCAATGCCTTCATCACCCCTCCAATGGATGCTACAGCCGAGTCGGGCCCGGACAACGGGTTTTCGTTTTTTCTGAAACAGCCAATCCCCCCCGAAGTTATTCCAGGCCCGTCGAGAGCGATCGACACCCCGAAGATCAACCAAAGTCCGAAAATTATAAACCGTCGCCTCGCGGAGGTCCAATGAATGTTACCGCAACTGATTTTCGAGGGTAGATATTTGAGAGTTACAGTGTTAGACGTTAAATCATGCCCCCCTATGAGATTTTCGTTCAGTGCACGGAATGCGGCGACGAGCATCCTATGCGCGTTAAAATCTTCCTGGAAGCCGGGCCGGAGCAAAAACAAAGTATAGCTGAAACCTTCCGAGATAGGATTATGCCGCCGCAGGTTTCGGCGATACAGCGACACAATTCACTATGCCTTAAAACGGGGAAGTCATTCGTACAGGACAATGATGATCTCATTTTTCTCGTACCGCCTTCGCCGAATAGGTTTCGTTCCATCTACTCATCCTGACACCTACTAGCGCCATAGCTCTTACAGAGAGCCGTGCAATTGTAGAGCTATACACGGTGAAGCTCATGGATGCGACGTTTCACCCAATCGATGTGAGTGGCAAGAATCGCGCCATATGCCGGCATCTCCGTAGCCGTCGTTCTGGCAGCTCAAC
>JBFJTQ010000680.1:0-2434 GCA_041625275.1 Binatia bacterium
ATATCCGATTCCCTGCCTTCTAGAAGATGGATGAGGGGGGGAGACTTGACCGGCTCCGCGGGTTTTGATTCTTTCTGTTCCGCAAAAGTGCGCGCGGGGCTGGCTGCAACCGGCGGTGATGATTCGGCCGCTGATTCGGTTGTCGAAACGGATTCGCCGTCAGACTTGACAGGAGCCTTCGTTCGCGTAGGAGGCGTATCCGGTACGCTCGACTGTGGTGTTTTGACGGTTGCTACAGCGGTTTCCCCGGCCATTGACTCCTTGGCGGGCGTCGGTTTTTGATCGTCATCCAGAATTTTCACGAGCGACTGATGCACATACCCCTGCTGACCATCCGCCGTTTTTACACGCATCCACTCGCCTTCCTGACCTTCGATAATCAATGGAGCATTTTCACTGAGGACAGTTATCGGCGTGTGGCTCAAGCCAGGGCCGCTACGCAGGTTGACGTGAGTTGCTCCCTGCACACTGGCTCGTCTTGCCTGCCCCTGTGCCGCAGCGGCACAGTAAATGACCGGCAGAATAAGGGTCATACAAACGAGCAAGACGGGAGATGTCCGGCGCACGAGATTCACGTATCTTATGTGACGCGATCAGGGCTCGACTTGGAAATTCGTCGAATTGCCCCCGCGTAAGAAACATAGCCCCAACCCGGGACTTCGGGGTGGGGCTATGACTATGGATCGTTCAGCAAAATGTTTTTCAACGATGGAACGCCGACTTAGGGCCGCTTATAGAAATCCGGATTCATGCGACTGTAGGTGCCAGACTTAGCCAGTTCCTCCTCAAACATCTTCCGTATGGAGGGATCCTCGTCGTAGTATTCGATCTGGTTGCCGCCTTTCTTCACGTCTTTGTCTACTTTGGTGACATCACCGAACCCTTCACCAAGGCTGTACTTGATGCCGCCCAATCGCGGCGGTAGATATCGCGCCGGCTCCGCACCAGTATTGAAGTGCTGGTGGAACATCATGGCGGGCGGTGTGAAAACGCTCCCAGCCTGCCAGTCGTAACGTTTGATGGGCTCTCCTTCTCTCCAAAACAAAGAAAAACCCTTGCCGTTGATGATGATCACGTTAAAACCCGGGCCGTGGCGGTGTGCCTTTTTGTAGGTCCCGACAGGAAATTCCGAAATATGGGCAGCCATAGACCCGTTGGCCATTTCCAACATGACGTTCTTGCCGGTGGCCCCCCGCTCTAGCCAATCCTCCAGTTTAAAATTGCGCGCGTCGGCGATGAAATTCGTATCCCAAACGCGGCCAGGATACGCCTTTCCCTTGCCGCTGAAATACTCTGGTTCGCCGTTGAAGCGGTCGGTAAAATCACGAGGCGTGTTGAAGATGAAGTCCGCGTTATGGAAGAGGTTAAACACAATCGGCATGCTGTTAACCGAGAACAGCCGGGCAGGTTCGTCACCCTGACCGTTGAAGTGCTGATGCCAGGCATTCAGCGGCAACGAAAAAAGGCTGCCCTCATGCCACTCGAAGGTTTGTTTCGCTCCCTGATCGTTCCAGATGGTCGTAGCTCCCCGCCCCTTGAGAACGTACAGCATATCCTCGTATAGATGCCTCTCGGGGTTCAAACTTTTTCCGGCGGGAATCTCAACGACGTAGGCACCCGTTGCTCCCTCGGCGCCTTCCATGTTGATGAACGCTCCGTTTCCCCCCTTTCGAGCCCACGGTTTGAGCTCCACTTTTTTCAAATCCGAGACAAAAAAGGTCTTGTTAAGGGGTATTCCCTCGCCCAATTGCCACTTCTCATAATATGGGATATTGTCCATCACATTTTCTATTTCGGTCGCGGGCTTAGCCATTTTTTTCCTCCCAAGCTTGTCTTCGATTTACATACAAGATCAACGATGAAAAAGCAAGGCGATGTGTCGCGCGCGACGAATTAGCCGAAGGTCATAACGAAGCGATTTAAGAATGCCTCATTGAGTTAACGAAGACCGGCTTAAGTCCGCCCTGAAGCACTCTGCCGGGAGCAAGCCCGTTTTTCTACGGAACCGGGAATCCTCCCGGCTTGACTTTCGGCAGCTTATTTATCCACAAAGTTGCACTGGCAAGCATTGACAATGCTGTCAAAACTCTTCTAAATGGCATAAAAAAGCATCTGTAGCGGGTCTTTATCGGTCCCTGTCTAGATATTCAGGCCTAAGAGTTGGTGTTTAGCAGAAAAAGAGAAAAGGAGAAAAAGTTGGCAACACCTATATGTGCACCTATGGTTGGTAAGATCCTGAAGATCGAGAAAAATGTAGGAGACAGCGTCGAAGAGGATGAGGTGGTTTTAGTCATGGAAGCCATGAAGATGGAAATTCCCATCGTGGCCCCCGCCACCGGGGTGCTTAAGGCTTTGAAAGTCTCACCTGGGCAGGCTGTTGAAGCCGACCAAGAACTCGCTGAAATTGAATAGCTCCGATTCGGAACGCCAGTTC
>JBFJTQ010000681.1:0-2416 GCA_041625275.1 Binatia bacterium
AGAAGGCCTGCCTCTGTGGAGCATCCAAATGTAAAGAAGCGTTGGGGACACCACACTAGGCGGTCAACGGAAGACCAGAACCCGTGGGTACGGCTTTCGAGATGGCAAATGGAACCCGAGATCCGCCATCTGTCATTTCTCACGCGGCAAAGTTGAGCCGGAGCCGAACCGGCCGCACAAAAAATGTCGCCTTAGGGCTGTTTACTTTCGGGTCTCATCGATTCAGCGAAATACCTGGACGGAGCCCAAACGTTAGCGGTGAAGTTATGGCAGCCGAGGATCCGTAGCTCGCGCATGATGCGGATATAATCCTGCGAGTCGATGTATTCTCGCCAGTCGTCCATGGATTCAAAGTCAATGGTGATCGCCACCTGCGGCGTGATTTCGAGCGGGTTGCGGTAATTGCGAATCTCGATGACTCCGCGATGAGCCAGCGTGGCCGGCAGCCAGTCGTTTTTCGCTTTGTTGGCGTAAATCGTCAGATTTGCTTTCTGATCCGGAAGATCCCATTGAATCACAAAGTGTACCATTTATTGAATCCCCCTTACCAAACCGCCATCGAGCTGAATCGTCGTCCCCGTGATATAACTCGCTCTGTCCGATGCGAGAAAAACAATTAGATCCGCCGCTTCTTCTGCAGTGCCGTAGCGCCCCAAGGGGATCTCCGCAGCCATCTCACGATTGATCTCCCCCACGGGTCGATGCAATCGGTCGGCGCGCGCCTTGTTGAGCTTCTTCGCTCGCTCGGTGTCAATTCGCCCCGGGCAAACATTGTTGATCAATATACTGTCGCTCGCGAGTTCCCGAGAAAGAGTTTTTGCCATGCCAATGACGCCGCTCCGGACGGCGTTGGAAAGCACTAAGCCAGCGATGGGTTCTTTAACAGAGTAGGATGTAATATTGATAACACGTCCGCCCCCCACCTTGCGCATCTGCGGCACCGCCTCGCGAATGAGTCGCATCGCGCTCATGAAACTCAAGCGAAAAGCGCTCTCCCAATCATCATCGGTAAAATTCATGAACCCGCCCGGAGGCGGACCTCCTGCGTTTGTAACCACGATATCGAGCCGACCGAAATGCTCACTGGTTTTTCTGACAAATCTTTGAATGTGCTCCGCTTTGCTCATATCGGCGACCACGGTGAGAACTTCACCGCCGGTCTCTTTGCGGATCATGTCGGCAGCTGCGTTGAGCGCTTCTTCACCACGCGCGCACATGCTGACCTTCGCGCCCTCCCGCGCAAACAGCAACGCGGTCGCTTTTCCCATTCCTTGGCTGGCGCCCGCGACCAGAGCCACCTTGCCTTGCAACCCCAGATCCATTTCGACTCCCCCACGTAGCGACGTCAGTCGGATACTATCAGACACTTCTCAGGGGGTCAAAAACTGCTCGATGGCGTCCGTGAAGAGGGCAAAAAATTGACTATTCTCCAGCGGCTCATCCCCGATCACACCTCGCCCCGCACACGGGGCGCGCGTTATTGAGGGCCCGGATCGAAGCGGCTTAAGCGCCGCTTATCTACTTTTGACTCCAGTAAATGTTGTCGCGGAACTTGGGATCGAGTCGTTTGAGGTAGAGTGCAATCATGCCGTGAACGCCGAACTGGCGCAAGAGCCGCGGATCGCCAGCGCGTAGCGCCTCTTTTTCCTCGGCCGTGAGAACGTAATCCGCCAAGGCCTCTTCCAAATTGATCCGCGCTTTCTGGAGAACCCGGTCATTCATCTTGAGGTCGAAGAGGAATCGACTCAAATCATAACTGCTCATGGCCTTCCCTCAAAGTCTCCAACTCACAAAACCCCAACCCGTAGCGACTAGGTCCGGCAAATAGAAGGTGCTCGATGCCCTGGCATCGCGGACCGCTCCGAGGACAACCATCCAGTTGAGAAATTCCGAATCGCCGGCGTCCCATAGCTGCTCCATGGTGTAGTCCGCCAGCACGTGTCCTTTCCCCTCGCGCATCATCTGCAAGAGCTTGTGATCAAACTGCGTATCGATCTCCCCGACACGAGGAGACCCTGGATAATGAGACAGCCCGCCGGTCGCCAAGATAGCCACTCGCTCGCTTCGGGCATCAACGACCGAGCGGATCAACTCGCCCACCTGATAACAGCGGCGGGGAGTCGGAATCGGCTCCATCCAGGTGTTGACATAGATCGGCAGGATCGGGATTGTCGGTTCGGGTAAAAGAAAATACAAGGGAACAGTTTGCGTGTGCTGCAATTCAACGTAGTCTCCGAAAGCGAAATCAAAGCCTTTCTCGATGCCCGCCTTCAAGATAGCACGACCCAGTTCCTTGTGGTTTTTGTAATGAAACGTATGACGCGTGAACTTGCCCCTCACGTCGTCAGCTAGGGTCACAAAGAAAGTCGGGATGACGTTGATGAAAAAGTTGACGAATTGATCATTGGCAACGACA
>JBFJTQ010000682.1:0-2415 GCA_041625275.1 Binatia bacterium
CTGGCGCTGACCGGGGCGCTGAGCTGCGCCGAGCTCTCCGCCAGTCTCCCTTATGCCGGCGGCGACTACAATTACATCAAGGAAGCCTACGGAAAACTCATGGGCTTTTTGTCTGGCTGGTCATCTTTTCTGGTGACCTTTTCGGGGGCCATCGCTTTCCTCGCCGTCACTTTCAATGGTTTTATGGCGTTCTTCTTTCCGGTGCTCGGCTCCCAACAGGCGTTTTTCTCAGCCGCCCTTCCAGGTTTGACGATCAACGTTACGGCCGGAACGCTTTTTTCCATCTTGGTCGTAGCGCTTATTTCGACACTGCACTGCATGGGTGTTCGGCAGGGAACGCTGGCGCAAAACGTGCTGTCGATTTTCAAGATTGGCTCTCTCTTGGCCATCGTCATATTTGGGGCTTTCTTCGGCAAAGGCGAGACCGCCCATTTCACGCCGCTTTTCGATTGGGGCAAGATCTCCAACTTTAGCGTCTTCGCGGCGGCGTTCATTCCGGTCATCTTCGCCTATTCGGGCTGGAACGCGGTGATCTACATCGCCGGCGAGGTTACGAACCCGGAGCGCAACCTGCCGCGCGCTTTGCTGCGGGCAAATCTCATCGTGATCGCGCTCTACCTTGCGATTAATCTGGTTTACCTTTACGCGGTGCCGGTGACCGAGATGAAGGGGGCTTTGAGAGTGTCGGAAGTCGCCACCACCGCCTTGTTCGGTTACCAGACATCCGCCTGGATCACCGCCATTATCACCATTTCTATTCTAGGAGCTCTCAACGCCGTCACTATGCTTGGGCCCCGTATTTATTACGCGATGGCGCGCGACGGCGTGTTCTTTAGAGGGCTCGCGCAAGTGCATCCGACACTTAACACGCCGATGAACGCGATCATTTTGCAAGCCGTGTGGTCGTGCTTTCTCATCGTCACCGGCACCTTCGGCACCCTGTTTACCTACGTGAGCGTCATCATCACGCTGTTCTCCGCGCTGACCGTGGGTTCGGTAATCGTTCTGCGCTGGAAAAAACCAGAACTCAATAGACCGTATAAACTCTGGGGCTATCCCTTGGTGCCCATTCTTTTTATCATCGCTCATCTTTGGATTGTCTGGGGTTCGGTCACGGAGAAGCCTTTCGACTCTCTCGTGGGCGTCTTCATCGTCGGCCTTGGCATTCCCGCCTACATGATCTGGCGGAGCCGAACGGAAAAGAGGGCATAGCAGTCAGGGATCGGCAGTTCGAGTTTAGCATTCAGCGGTCAGCACCGAGAGATCAACAGTCAGCGGTCAGAAACAAGCAGCGACCGGTGAACGGGATGCTGCGATTGTATCCCGACTACTGGTTATACGATTCCATGTCTTGTATTCTTTGAGCTGAGCGCTGTTCTCCAAAAACCCAATGGTCAGAATTGCCAAAGTGTACACACGCACCGGCGACAAGGGCGAAACGAGCCTGGTTGGCGGTAAACGCGTTCCAAAAGATTCCCAGAGAATCGAAGCCTTCGGAACCATCGACGAACTCAACTCGGTCGTCGGCATCGCCCGGGCCTGCAATGAAGAAAAGCTTCACGACAATGACGCGCATCGATTTTTGGATGTGGTGCTGCGACAAATTCAAGATGAGCTCTTTGACCTGGGCAGCGAATTGGCAACCCCGCAAGATTTTCTTCACGAGGGCATGTATCGACTCGGTGACCGCGAGGTGAAAAAAATAGAGCAGCTCATTGATGAGTGCCAAAAGGAACTTGGAACCCTGGAGTCGTTTGTCCTCCCGGGAGGAGGAAGGATTGGCGCTTACCTGCACCAGTGCCGCACGGTATGCCGCAGAGCGGAGCGCGAAATGTTGCGGTTGTCACGGGTTGAAGAAGTGGGCGAGTCACCGCTAAAGTATATAAATCGGCTCAGCGATCTGTTCTTTGTACTTTCACGCTGGATCGGTAAACACACCGGGGCGCAGGAATATCTTTGGCAGAGGGGCCTGCGAAAGAAGTAATTCGAGAGTTCGAGGTTAAAGGTTTAGGGGAGAGTCATGATGAAGCTCTTGGAGGGCAAGAAAGCGGCGATCTTCGGAGTCGCCAACGAGCGCAGCATTGCGTGGGCGATCTCGGAAGCGTTCCACGCCGAGGGCGCGGCGTTAGCGTTCACCTACGCGGGAGAGGTATTGGAGAAACGTGTGAGACCTTTGGCCGAGGGTATTGGCGCCAACATCATACTACCGTGCGATGTCACCAAAGATGAGGAAATAGAAAAAGTCTTCGCAACATTGAAACAGGAGTGGGGCGGGCTGGATATCCTTATCCACGCCATTGCTTTTGCCAACAAAGAAGATCTTTCCAGGCCCTATGTCCAGACGAGCCGCCAGGGGTTTCATCTCGCCATGGACGTGAGCGCCTATTCCATGGTGGCTCTGGCGCGTTGCGCCGC
>JBFJTQ010000683.1:0-2410 GCA_041625275.1 Binatia bacterium
AGTAAATCCGACCCTTCCCTTGCCTAATTCTTGGAATTTCTATCTCAGTTTTCCAATTATTGAGGAATCAATAGGTTAGATTTTGAGATTATTCAGCAGCTTTTTTCTCGTGGCACGTCTTATGCACACGCGACCAACAGCGCTGCGACAAGTTAATCACTCAAAAAGGCCAATCAATTTTTTAGGATTCGGAAAAAGCCTGCCTATATCCAGCGGGGCGGGAACAAACCACTTCTGAGTCCGGAAAGCAAAAGAGAGGGGGTCCAATGCCGCACTCCAAAAGACAACTTGCCTTCGTAATTGATCTCAATAAATGCATGGGCTGTCACACGTGTACGATAGCCTGCAAAACCCTTTGGACCAACGACAAAGGGATGGATCATATGTGGTGGATGAAGGTCAATACCATGCCCGGGAAAGGCTACCCGAAAGACTGGGAGAAGATGGGCGGCGGATACGATGCGGATGGGAAGGTTAAGTTGGGCAAACAGGCCGAACAGGCGGACTACGGCATTCCCATGGAATTCAACTACGAAGAAGTCTTTTATGGAGGTAATGGCAACAAAGTCCATCTCGCTCCGAAAGAGAAACCTGGGTGGGGACCGAACTGGGAAGAAGATATCGCCAGCGGAGAGTATCCGAATGCCTATTTCTTCTACATGCCCCGCTTGTGCAATCACTGCACCCGCCCCGCATGTGCGGAAGCCTGTCCCTATGATGCCATCGGCAAGAGGGAAGAAGACGGCGTGGTGCTTATGGTAGATGACAGCAAGTGTCAGACCTGCAGCGACCGCGTATGCATGAAGGCATGCCCCTACAAAGAGATATACGTCAACGAAATGCGCAATGTGGCGCAGAAATGCGACGCCTGTTTGCCGCGCATGGAGCGCGAAGTGGCGCCCGCCTGCGTCAGGCAGTGCCCCGGACGCTGCATCTGGGTTGGGTTCCTCGACGATGCCGACGGGCCTGTTCACAAACTCGTAGAAGAGTGGAAAGTCGCCCTGCCGCTGCACGCGGAATTCGGTACCAAACCGAATGTCTATTATGTCCCGCCCCTCGCTCCGCCGCGGCTCGATGGCGATGGCAATCTCGACGAGTCTCAGCCGCGCATCCCCGCCGAGTATTTGAGAAGTTTGTTTGGCTCTGACGTCGACAGCGCTTTGCAGAAGATCAATGAGGAGATCGAGAAAAAGCGGCGCAAGGAGCAGTCTGAGCTCATGGACATACTTATAGTGAGAAGATGGCAGGAGCTGTTGAGTTCCTTTACCAAAGATCCAAGCGAGGTGCAGGCGTGATGGAAACTCAAAAACTACAACTAGACGGAACCGAAGCGATAAACATTGGCAGTCGCAGCCGGCTGTATGCGCTGCTCGCGCACGCCTTTCGTTTTCCATCGGAGGAGGAGTTTCAGCGGGTCAAAGACGGCCAATTCGCGAACGAAGCCCAAGAGTCGCTGGCCAGTCTTCCCTACAACGGCATCAAGGGAGGAGAGCTGGGGCGCGGGCTGGCGCTGGGCTACGAAGAATTCCAAAGCAGCTACATTGGACTTTTCGAAGTCGGCGGAGAGTTGGGGTCGCCGTCTCCTCTTTACGAAGGAGAGTATGGGGGGGGAAGGATGAAGGTGATGGAGGAAGTCCTGCGTTTTTACCATTACTTTGGTTTGCGCATTTCCGAGGAAAAGCGCGATCGCCCGGACCACCTCGCCTCCGAGCTCGAATTCATGCATCTATTGACGTTTAAGGAAGCTGAAGGCTTGCTCCAAGGCGCCGACAGAAGCGCTTACCGGCAAGCTCAGCGCGACTTTTTGCGCTTTCACCTGACCGACTTTGTTTCGGCCGTGGCGAGTAAGATCGGCGGACGTTCAGCGCCTTTCTATTCGGACCTTGCGTTGCTGGCCAACGCGTATTGCGCCAAGGAACTTGCTTATTTGTCAGCTTGAGAAAGGAGCCGTGAATGGCCGAGTTAAAGTTGGATTTAGGAAAACTGGAACCGAAGGAAGGGGCGCTCCCCGAGATTGCCGATTTCTCTTCCGACAAAGTTCAACGTGACCTATGGGACTGGGACCAGGTAGTCAAAGGTTCGCATCTCACGAATTGCTGGTATCAACAGGCCTGCAATTACAACCTTTACGTTAAAGACGGTGTGGTTTTGCGAGAAGAGCAGGCGGCCAATTACCCGCCGCAAAATGATCCCGAGGCCCCCGATTTCAATCCACGCGGCTGCCAAAAAGGTTCTTGCTATGTCCATCGGCTTTATGATCCGACGCGCCTCAAGTTCCCTTTAAAACGCGTTGGCGAACGCGGCGAGGGAAAATGGAAACGTATCAGTTGGGACGAGGCTCTCACCGAGCTTGCGGATGCAATCATTGAGACCGTCACGAAAGAGGGGCCGGAAACGGTCGTGCAATCGG
>JBFJTQ010000684.1:0-2407 GCA_041625275.1 Binatia bacterium
AATTCGTTCGAATGACTGTCAATGATTTTCCAACCTGTTGCGGCGAGTGATCTGCGCACGAAAGCGGCACTAAACCGACACCCATGGCGCCAACCAGGAGCGGGACTCACAAAATAGCCCTCGTCCTCGTTCTCAAGGCTGACCACGGATTGAACGATGAGAAACTTCTTGCAAAATTTTGAGAAGCAATCGCGTAATATCTTTTGAGGATCGACGAGGTGATACAAGCCCCCGCAACAAAGGACCACATCGAAGGGCTCTTTCGGCGAGAAAAGATGGACATCGTGGGCCAGAAAATCTCCGGAGTCGCCAAATAAATACCCCCACATAGCCTTTGCTTGATCGATTGCTTCTTTATCGAAGTCAACACCAGTGACGCGATGCGCCCCCATGCGACGGGCGTGAGCCGCATAGTAGCCGTCGGCGCAAAACAATTCCAAAACCGAAGGTGTGGAATGAAAAGTTTTCTTGCTTTTTTCGATTGCCGTGCGCAAATAGCCTAGTATTATCCCTTCCTTGCATCTTTGGTTGAGGCTATATATTCCAGCTTTCTGCGTGACTCGAACACCCAAAGAGTCGAAAGCATGGTACCAGTCGGCGAACTTGGCTAAGTCATCGGGAAGATCGGTCGGCTCTTTTCGCCGTTGTCCCTGGGTATTGCTCGGCATTGGTTTCATTTGGACGGGACCCGTCAAGCAGAAGGGCACAAATCTAAAGTTCAACCTCTGAGCTCAAATATATTTCTTTTCCGACAAATACGCCCTGAGCGCGTCGTGCCAGTGGGGCGGACCGTCGAGTCCGGTCCGCTCAAGCTGCCGGTGGGCAAGCACCGAGCAAGCGGGCCGCATCGCCTTGAGTTTATAGGATGCCGTCGTTGTCGGTCCAAAATCCGGCTTGCTCCCCAACAACTCAAATATCTTTCCTGCGAAATCGTACCAGGAACACTGCCCCTTGTTGGTCACATGATAGAGGCCGGATCGGTCTATTTTGATTAGTTGTCTGAGCGTTTGCGCCAAATCTTTTGTATGTGTTGGGGTTAAGACCTGATCATTCACCACCCGAATGGGTTTCCCTTCCCGGGCCAAGCGAATCATCGTTTCGACGAAGTTTCCCCCCTTGCCGCTCGAACCCGCGATGCCGTAAAGACCTGAGGTCCGCACGACCAGGTGCTTCGGGCAAATAGCGCGCACGAAATACTCTCCGGCAAGTTTGGAGTTCCCGTAAACGCTAAGTGGATTTGGCGTGTCCTCTTCCGAGTACGCCGCGTTCTTTTTACCATCGAACACGTAGTCCGTGCTGATGTGTACTAGCGTACACTCCAAATCTGCGCAGACCTGAGCCAGATGGCGCGGCGCGTATGCGTTAACGAGAAACGCCTTCTCGACCTCATCCTCACAATCATCGACTCGGTGGAAGGCCGCGGTGTTGATGACCGCTCGCGGCTTTATGTCGGTCAGTTTATCTCGAACCCGCTGAAAATCGCAGACATCGAGATCGGCATGATTGAGGGGAATCAGCTCCCATTCGGACAGAGCCCGGATCAGGTCGTGTCCTAGCTGACCTTTAGCCCCCACTATGGCGACTCTCATAGCAGCGTGCCCTGAATCTCTACCTCTCTTAGGAACTGCTGCATTTCCTTCAGGTGCTTGTACCACTGGACCGTGATGGTCTTTGGATCGTCGGGATCGACTTTGCTTTCTTTGAGCGCGTCGTAGACTTCCTTGGCCCCGTCCCTGGGTGTCAATTGCGTGTTGTATCCCAGCGCTTCGTGAATCTTCTTGAAGCTCACACGGTAGGAGCGGTGGTCGGGCAGGCCGTACCATTCATATTGGAATGGCACTTCCATAGCCTCGGCAACCATTTCGGCAAGGGGCATGATCTGGCAGTTTTGCGCGTCCGATCCAACATTGAAAATCTGACCATTAACCGTCGAAACAGGCGCCGTTAGCAGTTGAATCATTGCCCGAGAGGTATCTCTCACATGCACGAAGGGGCGCCATTGGGTACCATCGCGCAAAATGGGAATTTTTCCGTTCTTGAAAAAGCCCCGGACCATACCGTTGATCGCCAGGTCGAAACGCATTCGAGGCGAAAAGCCGTAAACGGTCGCTTGGCGGATGACGACGACACAAAAATCCTTGTCGCCAAGGGGGAGAACATCCGTTTCGGCCTGGAGATTTGCTTTTGCGTATGTCGTCAAGGGGTTAACGGGCGAGGTCTCGTCTAGCAGGCCATCTTGGAAGCCGTAAATGCTGCAGGACGACGGCAGGATATATCGCTGCACACCTCTTTTCTTCGCCAGCTCGGCAATACGCGCCCTTCCTTGATGGTTGATCTCCCAGGTCTTGGCTTGATCGAGCTCCCCCGCCGGGTCATTCGATAACGCGGCAAGATCTATGGCCGCGTC
>JBFJTQ010000685.1:0-2389 GCA_041625275.1 Binatia bacterium
AACCTCATCAACATACTCGCAGCCGCCGTAGTAGCGCTTCCCCGGATAGCCTTCGGCGTATTTATTGGTCATCACGCAACCCTGAGCTTCCAGCACTGCCTCGCTGACAACGTTTTCGGAGGCAATCAGCTCCAGGTTTTGTTCCAGTCTCCGGGTTTCCTTCTCAATGGCGTTGAAAACTTCCGGGTCGCTCTTTCTCAAGAAAGACATAATCGCAAAGGTTCCTTTGTATCTTCAACTTGTTTTGCTTTTGCCGTTGCCGGTTGCCAATTCTCGCTCGATCTGCATAATTTTTTCAATCCGTCTAAGGTGTCGGCCCCCGGCAAAAGGAGTCTCAAGCCAGGTTTCCAGAATCTGTTGCGCGAGATTCTTGTCCGTTCGCGCCCCGCTCAGCACCAGAATGTTGGCGTTATTATGCTCTCGACTGCTGCGCGCCGTGTCAATATCCTGGACCAAAGCCGCTCGAACACCGGGGAACTTGTTGGCAATAATGGACATGCCGATTCCCGTAGTACAAATAAGGACGCCGCGCTCGGCTTCTCCACGGGCCACCCGCAGTGATACCTCGCGACCAAAATCCGGGTAATCCACCGCTTCGTGCCCCTGAGTTCCGACATCGCACACGGTCACGCCTTTGGATCGAAGGACACCCAGCAAAAAATCCTTGAGATCCACACCGCCGTGGTCACTACCAAATGCAATCATCGCGCCCACGATCGCGTCCTTCAGTTCGAACCTGCTTCACGCAGCCCTCGCGCCAGATAAACAAAATCGCAGGAGCTTGGTGCGCTCAAGGCACGACTCCTGCGACTTAAAGTCTAATCGGAACGGCGATTCTCGACCGATCACGCCTCGCCTGGAATTCAGGTCCCGAGACAGCCGATAATAACTAGCGATGGCTTTCGATGTAGGTAATTACATCTTGGACCGTTTTAATTTTTTCCGCGTCCTCGTCGGATATCTCCATCTCGTACTCCTCCTCTAAAGCCATCACCAACTCCACGATATCCAGCGAGTCGGCACCTAAGTCTTCAATAAAGGAGGCTTCAGGAGTTACTTCCTCCTCACTCACGCCCAGTTGTTCGCAGACGATCTCCTTAACTCTGGCCTGAACAGACGATGCCATTTTGTTTACCTCCTGCTTGCTTGAGCAATTCCATCACATGTACAACCCACCATTCACATTCACCACTTGTCCGGTTATATATCCGGCCCCCGACCCCGCAAGGAAAACCACGAGTCCTGCCACCTCCTCGCAAGCCCCAAAGCGTCCCACCGGAATGGAACGAAGAAATTCCTCTTGCATTTTTGCCGACAACCGGGCCGTCATTTCGGTCTCTATGAAACCGGGAGCAACCGCGTTGACTGTTATTCCGCGAGACGCCAGTTCGCGTGCAATAGACCTGGTAAAACCAAGAATCCCTGCCTTGCTTGTGGCGTACAGCGACTGTCCCACGTTACCCATCTGACCGACCACCGAAGAAAGGTTGACGATCCTCCCGTAACGTTGGCGGATCATGGAGCGGCAGACTGCCTTGGTACAGCAAACCGTGCCTCTGAGATTTGTGCCGATGACTTGATCCCATTCCTCTGACTTCGTCCGGACTAAAAGACTGTCAGAGGTCACCCCGGCGTTGTTCACAAGAATATCAATTTTTTGATGACGGTCAACGATATTCTTTACCGCTTCCTCGATCTCTTGCTCTACGGAAACATCAAACCTTAAGATTTCCCCGCGTCCCCCTTTCGCCGTGACGAGATGCAATGTCTCCTTGGCAGCTTCTCGGTTGCCGCGATAATTAATAACCACATAGGCTCCCGCATCACCCAGCGCTACCACGATGGCCCGGCCTATACCTCGGCTACCGCCGGTGACAAGGGCTATCTGTCCATCAAGGCTCATCCCTTCCAGGCCTGACCAACCCGAGCCACATCTTGCGGGCTCTCGCAATTCTCGGCTTCGATCGCCGGGCTGATGCGCTTCACGAGTCCCCTCAACACCTTACCCGGGCCAATTTCCAATACCCTAGATACCCCCAACTGTTCAAGCCTTTGCACGGTTTCTTCCCAGCGAACAGGGCTCACCGCTTGCTCGGTGAGGAGCGATCTTACGCGTGACACGTCGAGATTGACATCCGCATCGACATTGGTGACCACGCCGACGGAGAAGGGGTGAACCGTCACTTCACGTAATACCTGTTCGAGGCCAACGGCCGCCGGACGCATCAGGGGGCAATGAAACGGCGCGCTGACCGGCAGATCCAAAACCCTTTTCGCCCCTCTTGCCTGCGCCAAGGATTTCGCCCGTAACACCGCCGCCTTGGAACCGGCAATGACGACCTGACCTCCGCCGTTGTAGTTGGCAGGAGACACCACGTCCCCCTGGCTA
>JBFJTQ010000686.1:0-2351 GCA_041625275.1 Binatia bacterium
ACCCTGAATGAAATGAATCTTGTCGCTATTCAAGGTGCGCTCTCCTTTGCGCCGAGCCAGGCTGAGCATACGGAAGGAAAAATCCAAACCGAGAACCTTACCGTCCTCCTTTAGGAACTCTGCTGCCGCGAACGTCAGGTCCCCGGTGCCCGTACCGAGATCCAGGAGAACTTCATGGCCGTCTCTTAAAAGAGGCTCGATGGCTTTGCGCCTCCACCGCCTATCTAAACGAAAGCTGATCACCCGGTTCAAGAGATCGTAGCGCCCGGCAATACGGTCGAACATGTTCTGCACCAAGGGATCACGGGGGCTGCCGGGATGTGACATCAGAGCTTTCTGCGGTGCTGCGGGGCGAGGGGCAGACGCTGGAACTGGCTGCAACGCTTAGAACTAGAAGTCTCGGTCGATGATCAACTGAACCAATGTTTTCAATCCATTGCGGTAAAGCGACGGCGGCAACTTCTTGATTGATCGCAAGGCCTGCTCGGCATATCGTTTGGAAATTGACTTTGCCTCTTCAATGATGGAGTCGTTTTTCAGAGCACGGAGCGCGTCGGTAATTTGTGCTTCCGTTGGCTGGGAGCACTCAAAAACAGCGCAGACGGGACTCTGCTTTTTCTGAAGGGCTAATATGATCGGCAAAGAGGGATTACCGTCGCGCAGATCCATCCCCGTGGGTTTCCCGAGCAGTTGGATATGGCCGACGATGTCCAGAATATCGTCGACCATCTGAAAGGCAATGCCCATATTGAGTCCATAGCGGTTGGCTTCTTCGACCATGATCGAGTTAGCTCCCGCCAGGTAGGCTCCAACCTTGGCTCCGGTTTGGAAAAGCGAGGCAGTCTTGCGCCTGACAATCTCCAGATAATCGTCAAGGGTAACCGAGCGATTCCGGTTGAAATGCCCCTGCAGCATCTCTCCCTCGGTCAGGAGCGCGCAGGAATCCGCAGTCCACTCGACCACGGTTTCGTCAAATTTACCCGCGAACTCGAAGGCTTTGATGAAGAGAAAATCACCGGCGACGAGCGTGGATTTTAGCCCGTACTTCCTGTAAGCGGATTTCTTGCCACGCCGGGTTTCAGCGCCATCGATGATATCGTCATGGAGGAGGGTGGCCGTATGAATAAGTTCGATGGCAGTGGCCATATCGACGATCTCTCGAATTTTTTTTCCCCCAAAGGTCATGAAAGCGAGCAGGGCTACGGCGGGGCGAACTCGCTTACCTCCCCCATGAATTAAATGAGCGGCAATGTTCGTCAAGGCCTGTTCTCGGGAGCGGATTGCGCGAGCGAGGTTTTGCTCCACCATGTCGAGCTCTTTACCGACCAGGTTAAAGGGGTCCTTCGCTCCCTTAAGCGCTGGAATTCTGTGCTCAATCTCAGCGGAGAAAACCGAAGTTGACTCGATGGATTTGCTTTTTGGTTCTTGAATCAGAAAAACTCCCTGGGCTGGATGCGAGAGATAGATCGGAAAATGGCACAGATCAACAGTCAGGTCAAGCAGTTGACGGGTGAAGTGGCTATCTGCCTTTTGAATAAAATCCCAAGACGCCGCTCTTTTAGATGCCTGAGTGAAAAGCGATGGCTTGGACGGCGAGCGTTCTCAACTTTGTGCATCAAAAATACGGCTGCCGAATAGCAAGAGCCTTGTGGTTAAACCTCACCCCGCGACTCCGAGATCGTGCGGAAAAAAGCCGCGAACGTTAGAGAAACCCGTGCAGGTGTGATAAATGACTTGTATTTGGTGCGAAAGGGGGGAATCGAACCCCCACGGGTGTTACCCCACAGGATCCTGAATCCTGCGCGTCTACCAATTCCGCCACTTTCGCTCCGCGCATCCAACCCTGCGGCCGTCATCACTATCTAACGTGTGGTCACAGAGTTGTCAAGATAACGGGCAAATCAACAGTAGATCGAAGAGTCATGAGCAGGATTCTAGTTGTGGAGCCGCGAAGGATGTTGCAACAGGCGATTGCCCTGAGCCTGATTCCGGACCATGAGGTCCAATTGCGCGATGCCATCCCGTCTATTGAGGGTTCATGGGGGAAAGAATGGGACGCAGTCGTTATCGACGCCGGGACTTTAAGAGAAGCGAGCGCTTTGAGCGGCGAAATGCTTCGGACCTTGGAGAGCGCCCGCATTCCCATCGTATGGATCGAAAATAGCGATGCAGCGCATGCGCCAGCGTGCGAACAGCTCGTAGTCATTAAGGAACCCCTCGATAAACAAGCGTTGCTCTCCGCGTTGGCTCAGTGTGTAAAGACGGCAACGGCCACAACGGACCGAAGCGCATCAATACAGCGGGAACAAACTCAGGGCACATCCGAGATCCCGCCGCAGGAGAACAAAACC
>JBFJTQ010000687.1:0-2350 GCA_041625275.1 Binatia bacterium
ATTCCCCGTCGTGGCGGAGAGAAGCGACAGGGCCACGGCGGTATCGTAAGAATTGGAAGCGCGGTTGAGACCGTTATACCAATCCGTGCTGGCGGGTTTGGTCGTGGCATAGAGCCGCGCAACTTTGCGGATCTCGTCTGCGGGGACCCAGGTCACCCTTTCCGCCCACTCAGGGCTGCAGCGCTCCACCAAATCACAAAAAAGCTGCCAGGCCGGACGGCAAGCAATATCGTTCACAACATAGGCGCCGTTCAGCGCCGGCTTTACCTGAGACGAAGTCCAGGGATCGGCGGGCGACGGCGCGCCGCGTGCAGAATCCCAAACTAGATACGGGGACTTCTCTCCGCTCAGAAAGAGTCCGATATCTTCCCGGACCAGAAACGGCCCGTTGGTCCAGGATCTCAAATATTCCTCATCGTAAAGACCCTCGCGAATCACGACATGATGCATGGCGAGAAAGAGCGCCAGATCGGTCCCGGGCCTGGGCGCAAGCCAGACATCGGCTTTAGCCGCGGTGGGAGAAAGAATGGGATCCACCACGATGAGTTTGGCTCCTCGCTGCTGTGCGTCGAGGATCTTGCGCGCCAGGGGCGGCTTGGTGTGGAGGATGTTATAGCCGACGAGGAGGATTAGATTTGTCTTCTCATAATCGATGGCCGGGTGAAGCCGTTTGTTGCCGACATGAAGCGGGAGACCGGGGCAGCTCCGATTGGAACAGCAGATATGTCCGGTGCCGCCGAAATTAGGCGTTCCGTAGAGATTGGCGAGGCGATTAAAAAATCCGTACCACTCCGCCCCCGACGACCCATCGGTGGAGCCCTTTTGCAGGAAAAAAGCCTCCGGTCCGTAGCGTGCTTTGATTTCCTTCATTTTGGCGGCGATGGTATCCAGCGCCTCATCCCAGGTAATTCGGACCCAGCCGGGGTCGCCGTCTCCCTTTGGCCTCGTCCGCTTCATCGGGTACTTGAGCCGGTCGGGATGGTAGATCTCCTGCTTCGCCGCTAAAGCCTTGGGGCAGAGGGTGCCGGCGTTGTTCAAGGCGTCCGGGTCCCCCTCTACTTTGATCAAGTAGCCGTCCTTCACATAAGCGACGACCCCACACAGGGCAGCACAGTGAATGCAATACGAAGGGATTTTCTCGATGCCGTTTGTCTGACGGGACGAGGAGGTCGTTTCGAACATGGGTGGCCCTCCCTTTCTCTCCTGCGATGGCGTGCGCGCGGGAGGAAATCTTGAGGAAGAGGTTGTTATGTTGGCAAACTGCTGCTGTCCGCTCTCGATTGCTCTCCTATCATACTTGGCGCCCGCATTCAAAAAAGAATCGCCTTTCTTGGATCGTCATGTCGGAGGGCTGCTTAGTGCCGCGCACCGCGCAATTTTCATCCCGTGCCCACATCCCCGCGATCGTGCGCATTGTGCTTTGGCTGTCCGGCTAGATTCTTAACTACTGAATGCTTGACAAAACTACTTCAACAAATCCTATCACGCTAGTACAGAAAGCACGCAATGAAATCCAGAAATCCCCCTTTCATCCCCCTTTGACAAAGGGGGAAAGAGGGGGATTTGGACAAACTTGGCCTCTTTGCCTGCTCTGGCAGACAGGCCCCTGCGAGCGACACACTTTTCTGTCCAATTCGGCATTCATCTCGAAATTTCAAATATGTTTGGTTAAGTTTTCGAAGGAGAAACCACGCGCGAGAAGACTTTTATTGCGTTGCCCTCCGTGATCTTGTAGCGCTCGTCTTCCGTGAGCCAGTCGATGGACTTGAACAGGGGCACGATGTCTTCGAAATTGCGTCCGGTCTTGGGATCGATGGCATTGACTGCGCCGAACATTTCCGTGGCGAAAAGAACGTTGTCCGCACCGACGCGCCTAATTAACAGTTCCATCCCCTCCTTGTCGTAAATCGCCATATCCCAGTACACTCTGCGCGCCGCTTCCTCGAAGGGCTCCAGTCCCTCCCTGACATGCATGCCGCGATTGCGGTTCCATTGATAAGGAATGGCGCCGCCGCCGTGCGGGATGACGATCTTCAATTTTGGAAAGTCTTTAAAGATATGCGATTTCAGCAATTCCACTGCGCCAGAGTTGTGGTGCGCGATATAGTACGAGTTGGTGAGGTGCATCGCCGGATTGAGTGACGCGCTGGCGTGAATGGTGCAGGGAACGTCCAGCTCGACCATTTTTTCCCACAGGGGATACCACCAGTCGCTGCCAAGGGATGGCGTGAACGGTTCGCGCCCGCCGGCGATGTCGGGATTGACGTTGCAGCCGACGAAACCCAGTTCCTTGACGCAGCGCTCAAGCTCGTCGACCCACTCTTTCGGGCTCACTCCCGGCGATTGCGGC
>JBFJTQ010000688.1:0-2349 GCA_041625275.1 Binatia bacterium
CAAGACCCGTTACATCGGCCTCTCGGAGGCTAGCGCGCATTCAATCCGGCGGGCGCGAAAGGTTCATCCGATCGCCTCGCTGCAGATGGAGTATTCGCTTTGGTCACGCGACCCGGAGAACGGCAACATTCAAGCCTGCCGGGAATTCAACATGGGCTTCATGGCTTATTCGCCATTGGGGCGAGGGTTCTTCGCCGGGGCCGTGCATAATGTGACGGACCTCGCCGAAGGCGACAACCGCAGCAACCAACCGCGGTTTCAACCCGGCAACATGGACCATAACTTAAAGCTCCTCTCCCAGTTTGAAGAGATGGCCAGGGAGAAATCGGTGACCGGAGCGCAGCTCGCGCTGGCCTGGCTCCTGGCCCAAGGCGACGATATCATCCCCATTCCAAGCAACAAATCTCGCGGCCACCTCGAAGAGAACCTCAAGGCGATTGATCTAAAACTCGCCCCAGAGGATCTCGTGAGGCTGGATTCAATGTTCGCGCCGGGAGTTGCTGCGGGTCCACGTACGAGAGATTTGCAGCGCGTCAATGTCTAACTTTCTTCGTCGGTCGAAAAATGGAGCATAGAGACATAAAAGGACATCCCGAGCCGTGCTGGGGTGCGGCAGATGGTGCGCTCGAGGTGATACGCTTTCTTCAGGGGCCACAGCGAAGGCGCGACGAACTGGCGCGGGTCACGCGGATTTTCACCGACTTCATTCGCGGTTTCAGGGCTCTACACTTCGTGGGTCCCTGCGTGACGGTGTTCGGTTCAGCGCGCTTTAAAGACGATCATCCTTATTATCGGCTGGCCCGCGATACGGGAGCGCTCTTGGCCAGAGCCGGGTTTACGGTGATGACCGGCGGTGGGCCGGGAATCATGGAAGCAGCCAACCGCGGCGCCAAGGAGGCGGGGGGCCGCTCCATCGGCTGCAACATCGAACTGCCAAAAGAGCAAAGTCCGAATTCCTATCTCGACCGGTGGATCACCTTTCGTTACTTTTTCGTCCGCAAGGTCATGCTGGTCAAGTATTCGTATGCTTTCGTAGCGCTGCCTGGCGGTTTGGGAACCCTGGACGAGATCTTTGAGACGGCGACATTGATTCAAACCGGCAAGATCCAGGAATTTCCGCTGGTTTTGCTGGGCAGAGATTTCTGGCGTCCCTTGCTCGATTTCATGCGCGAGCGGCTTATTCGAGAACGCACAATCGATCCGCTCGATCTCGATCGTTTTGTCGTCACTGACTCCCCCGAAGAGGCTGTGGGTTCAATTACTGAAATCGGCAGGCGGCGGTTCGACCTCACCTACGGTCCGGAACTGAAGAAACACTGGCTGTTGGGCGAGCGGGCTCTCCCCCTTGGCGCGGCTGCGAGGCAAAGTTCTCAAGCGCCTAACTCACGCTCGCGCTCCGCTGATGATTAGCGGCGAACCGCGACAACTTTGAGGGGAAATCCAGGCGGCGGATCGTCAGGTAAGGAGTAAAGGCAGAGCGACTCCCGCCTGCGAGACTACGACGTCATTTGGCTGCTCTTGCCATTTTGAGCGCATTGGGTCTATGTTACTTGACGGTTTTGCCTTAAGGCCGGTGTGGGTGATATATTAATGTAAAATAAGAACTTTTTGATGGAGGCGAGTTCCCCTCCCGTGTAATCAAGTATCGAATCCGAGGTTGACTGGTGGTCGGAAGGCTCAAAATTTTCTATTTGGTGCTCACGCCCCTTCTTGCATTGCTCCTAACTCTAGTGATTATCCTCGGCTCGGCTGACGAAAGGATACTATCGGATCTTTTTGGACGAAGCCGCTACGGCTCATCAGGGGCAGAAAGTCTAACCGAGTGGTGGTTTCGCCTGCAGCAGACAACCGATTCGTTCCTGGATGTTGTCCTCAACTGGAGGCTGTTGCTGTTCTTCTTTGTCTCTCTTGTTTCGACGGCGTTGACGGGGTTCTTTGTCTGGAAAGCCATCCGGATTTTCCGAGATACAGTGACGCACGAGTCCTCCCGCGAAGCAAATCCCGATTCTGAGGCGAAAAAGCTCCCCACATTAGTCCCCATTCTATTGTCGGTGCGAAGAAAAGTTTGGTGCGGCAGGCTCGTGGGCAAACTCGGGGGCGCGCTCGCAGCTTTATTGACCCTTCTAGGAGTGCTCATTCTCGTTACGGTCCACTATCAACTTTCCGCCGCACTTCAAAATCAGATTGGGCAGCGGGCTTTGACGGTGGCAACTAATCTGAGCGATGCGGCCGAGACCCACCTTTCAAGGAAAAAGGATGAGCTTGCCCTGGTTAATCTTGTTGACAAATACTCCGTTGCAGACGAGGTGGCGTACGTTTTCATCATCGATGGCGGGGGCGATGTCGTCG
>JBFJTQ010000689.1:0-2344 GCA_041625275.1 Binatia bacterium
CAGGGCTTGAGGTATTCCAGCACCTGCACGGTACCGTTGCCATTCGACACAAAGCCGGTTAGGAGCCCCGCTGCGCGGGCTTCCTTAAAGACCGCCACCGCCCATTCGCTCGTGATGAGCGGCTCGTTGTACGTGCTCACGATCACCTTGGCGCCCTGACGGACAGCGTCGCGCACAAGCTCCTCCGGCGTGACCTGAAGGGGCGGTGTCGTAGCTCTTGGATCACGGAGGGCCTGGGAAGTTACCCAGTTTTGGCAGTAGGCGCAGTGCAGATCGCACCCAAGCATGCCGAAGCTGTAGGCCAACGCCCCGGGATAGGCGTGGAAGAAGGGTTTTTTCTCAATGGGGTCGCACTGTACGCCACCCACATAGCCCCAGGGAACATAGAGCTTGCCGCCCTTGTTGTACCGAACCTGGCAAACTCCCGGCCGGCCGTCGGGTACGGGACAGCAGTGGCCGCACGCGAAACAACGAAGCCTGTTATCGTCTAGCTTCTCGTAAAGCTCGCC
Organism: Binatia bacterium; assembly: GCA_041625275.1. GTDB lineage: Bacteria > Desulfobacterota > Binatia > UBA9968 > UBA9968 > JBFJNS01. The sequence continues at coordinate 510 of JBFJTQ010000689.1, forward strand.
CTCCCGGACGCGCTCTTCGAGAATCTGCCGCAGGGTAGCCATAAGCGCTCACTACAATATACCTAAAGCCCACCACAGCTGAGTCCTGAATGCAAGACGCGCATGGTTCGGCTAAATCTCTTGCTGCGCCCTTCAGCATACCAATGTACCGATTCCGATAATAAACCCCAGGAATGCTTCGGCGGCGCTCAGCATGAACGGATAAGTCCTCGATGATTTCAAGCGCTCCTTTGTTCGTCCCTTCGATAAACTCAGGGCGGGCTCTGACGTGCTCCTAAGGGTGAATGGAGGCTTCTTCGGCCGAATCGGTATTGAACCCATCCCTCGGTCTGTCCGCCTTCATTTTAATGTCGCCGCTGCCCTGATATATTGAAAGGGCCGCCACGCATTTGAACAAGCTCCTCGATACAAGTGTTTGGTTTGTCTTTATAGGGAGGACATATGGCTCGCATTGTCCATATCGCGCTAAAAGTGGACGACCTCGAAACAACCAGCCAGTTCTACGAGAAGCTATTCGGATTCAAGCCCGTCGAAACGAGCAAAGTTAGGGACCATACCTCGCGTCATCTGAGCGACGGGACGATTGACCTGGCGATCATCAAGTATGATAGCGAAGAATCCGCGGAGGCCAGGGCTTCGGGAACCGGACCTTGTATTCATCACTTCGGCATCGAAGTCGACGATCTGGAACAAACTGCGGAGAAGCTCAGGACGATGGGGTGTGAGATCATCAGCGATCCAGGAGTCACCCCGGTAAAATTCCGCGCGCCCGGCGGCACGGTTGCCGAAATCGTCCCTACGGCACGATACAAAAAGCCCAGTTAACCTCAACTCGACCAAATCTCGCGACCAATAACGCATCAAGCGAGGGTGGCGATTCTTCTTGGTTCTCGCCCCGTAATCCAATTGAGGCATTTACGCACTAGATTCCCCTGGCATTGATAACACTCCCTAAAGTGGCGGGCGGAGAAATTTTCTCGGAACTTTTTTCGCACCCTATGGGTTTTATTAGTGGGGAAAACAGCCGTTTAATACATGCCTCTTTCCCAGCCGTAAGACTAATAAGCATATGGCGCTCATAAAAAAGCCGTAATTATTAGATGATACAGCATCCCTCGTTTGGCGCGCAGATTGCTATTACGAAAAACAACTCTTCGATTCTAAGGAACCGCATATGAAACGTGGACAAAAAATAGTTGCCACGCGGCTAATTCGGTCCCAGCGCACCGGCGCTATCCTCCCCAGGGAGGGCACCGTCTTGTCGGAGCTTGAGAACCTTGGCAGGAAACTTATCCTGGTCGATTTCGGAACAGGAACCGAAGAATACGTCTTCAGCGACGAGATCGAACCGCTGGAAGACAGCGTCCAATGTGAAAACAATTACGACGTAACTTTTGGCTAGATGAAGGCCTTCTTGACCTGTTTGTTGCCTGGCTCATTCACCGCCCGAGAGCGCCGCGACAATCAACGTTTTCAACTACCGCACGAGTCGCACTGTTCAGGATCAGTCATTGAATGTCGGAGAAGGTTTCCTGATCAGTTTTCAGGCTCGCTGGCGCCTATTCTTTCCGGTCAGTAGATCCTTCAGTCCAGACCACAAGAGAGGTTGACCCCACAACTTTGCCATTGATCAAGAGCTGATCCGGAGTGATCACTACGGCCTCAGCGATCTCAGGCTGAGTCACGACTACTCTCACCGCCCTCCTGGGCAGACGAACGACAATGGATTTGTTGACTGCGATTGCGATGGAGGGATAGACGAGGACGCCTTTCCTTTCAGCCTTCGTCGTCTGACTGCATGTCGCGCCGTCAGTGAGAAAAACCGATGCGATAGC
>JBFJTQ010000690.1:0-2338 GCA_041625275.1 Binatia bacterium
ATAGCCTTTGGAAAGATCACCTTCTCAGTATGGACCATCTGAAAGAGGGTATCGGGCTGCGCGGGTACGGCCAGAAAAACCCGCTCCAAGAGTACCAGAAAGAAGGCTTCGCGATGTTCGAGGAGATGATCCATCGGATTCAGGAAGATGTGGTGCAGAAGCTGTTCACCGTCGAAATCGCCCGCGAGACCGTGATGGAAGAGATGACGGCGCGCGAACGTCCTCAAAGGATGGTATTGAGCCACGGCGGGGACAGCCCCGAGCCGGAACACCCGGTTCCCGTGAAGCGACAGGGGAGCAAGGTGGGAAGGAACGATCCCTGTCCCTGCGGTAGCGGCAAGAAGTTCAAGAGGTGCTGCGGCAAATAAGTTGCCTGCCTTATCCGTAACGTTCTCCAAACTCGATGACTGCAGCATGAAAATGATTCGGGTTCCCGGGTTCCGTTTCGCCGCCGTCGCGTGCGGCATCAAGAAAAGCAAACGAAAAGACCTGGCTTTGATCGTTGTCGATCAGCCGGCGTGGGCCGCGGCCCTCTTTACTACCAATTGCGTCAAAGCCGCCCCGGTCCTGGTGGGGAAGCGGCACATCCGCAATGGTAAGAGGCTCCAGGCCATTGTGGTGAACAGTGGCAATGCCAATGCGTGTACGGGGGCGCAGGGATTGCGGGATGCAGAGGCGATGTGTCAGGAGACCGCCGCGCACTTGCGCATCAACGCGAGTCTTGTCTTACCTTCCTCGACGGGAATTATAGGTGTTCCGCTTCCAATGGATCGGGTTCGCATCGGAATCCGGAGAGCGGTGCAAAGGCTCTCCCGAGATGGGTTTTTAGAAGCGGCAGAGGCAATCTTGACAACAGATCGCTTCGCCAAGACCGCCAGCGCCCGGTGCGCTGTACGAGGGAAGCGGGTTAGAATCGTCGGCATGGCAAAAGGGGCCGGGATGATTGCGCCAGAAATGGCGACCATGCTGGCGTACGTTTTTACCGACGCAGTTGTTGAACCAACTTGCCTTCGTGCAATTCTGCGGGTTGTAGGGCAACGAACTTTCAACGCGGTAACCGTCGATGGTGATATGAGCACCAATGATACGGTAGTATTGCTGGCCAGCGGCCGGGCAGGCAATGCGCCCATACGTCGCGGCAGCAGGGAGTCGGTTATCTTTGAAAACGCCGTGTGCGATGTGATGAAAAGCCTGGCGCTCAAGCTGGTGGAAGACGGTGAAGGGGCGACAAAGGTTGTTGAAATCAGAGTCGACGGTGCCCGATCCTCCGCGGTGGCTCGCCGCGTTGCCTTTTCCGTGGCCAACTCACAGTTGGTTAAGACCGCATTTTTCGGCGAGGATCCTAATTTTGGGCGCGTCATGGCGGCCGTCGGAAACGCCGGGGTCAATCTAGATCCTGATAAAATTCAAGTTTCTTTCGATGCAGTCGCGGTCGTTAAGCGAGGCGTTGGGGACCAATCGAAAGAAAGACTGGCTGCCAGGGTCATGAAGCGCCCCAAATTTCGAGTCACGGTGAATCTGAATCAGGGGAAAGAGTCAGCCTCGGTTTGGACATCCGATCTTGGCCACGAATATGTCCGAATTAATTCCGCTTATCGGACCTGATGGGCGGCTGGTTTTTACAAGGCTTTATTCAGGCCACAAATCTCCGACCTGGACGCGGACCAAGTTCTGACGTCCAGATACGCCCTAAGGCCCGCATGCGAAAAGCAATCGGGCAATTGTACCTTAAAATCATACAATCCTCCCGGTCCCGCGCCGTGTCGGTTTATCGTTTCTATCGTAAAATCAATTAGTTGGACAGATCGGTTCGCTTGGTGCATTAATTGCTCTTGCTTATTGCAGGGGTGAATCTCTTTGGAAGGGGCGTATGGGCGTATGCTTGATCAACAACAGCCGGTCGATAAGAAGTGGTATGTAGTCTACACAAAGGCTCGTAGCGAACAAACGGCAGAGTATTACCTTCATACAAAGGGAATCGAAGTTTTTTTTCCCAAACTGTTCCTACCGGTTCCAAACAGAAGAGGCCGACAGCTTTTTCCCTTATTTCCCAATTACCTCTTCGTGCATATTGACGTTCTTACACATGATTACACGTCCGTCCTTTGGTCTCCTGGGGTGAAAAAATTCGTTTCTTTCGGCCAGAGTCCCACTGAAGTTGAGGAGAAAATTGTTGATTTCATGCGCCGGCAGGCTAACCAGGACGGCATGATCGTGGCCAAGCCGAAGTTTAAAATTGGGGATGAAGTCTATATCACTGGCGGACCTCTGAAGGGGCTCGTGGGCATTCTCCAGGAACCTCCGGACAGCAAAACTCGAATAAAAGTGTTGATGTCTA
>JBFJTQ010000691.1:0-2336 GCA_041625275.1 Binatia bacterium
CCTCGCTCCGCTCGGGATCACAGATTGCAGATTTCAGATTGCCCAGATGGAGTTCCGCGGGCTACAAACGCTCGATAAATAGAGTTATTCCTGGCGCCGCACGGCCTGGCGCATTTGATGGATCGTTTGAGCGTAGTCACGGGTATTAAAAATGCCGGACCCCGAAACGATGACTTCCGCGCCGGCGCCAACGACCTGATCGATATTGTCCGTCTTAATGCCGCCGTCGGCCTCCACAAGCACGGGAAGTCTTCTCTGGTCGATGATTTGCCGCACGGCGCGGATCTTTGGCAATACTTCCGTAATGAATGCTTGCCCGCCAAAGCCGGGGAAGACCGTCATCATGAGGATCATGTCAATCTCGGGCAAACAGATCTCGACCTTTTCCAGAGGCACATCGGGATTGATGGCGATCGACGCTCGGGCGCCGAGTTCCCGGATCTTCTGCAGGCTTGCGTTTGGGTTCACACAGGTGTCGGGATGGATCGAGACCCACTCGGCACCGGCCTTGATAAATTCCGGCGCATACTTGTCCGGATCGGTGATCATCAGGTGGACATCCAACGGGATCTTGGTGACTTTTCGCACGGACTCGACGACCACGGGACCAATGGTGATATTGGGAACAAAATGGCCGTCCATGACATCGACATGAAGCCAGTCGGCCCCCGCCGCCTCGACGGCCTGGATTTCATCCTTCAGCCGGCTGAAGTCAGCCGACAGAATCGAGGGCGCGATTTTCACTGCATGCATTTACACAACCTTTCTAATTCGTGCGGCGAAGAAGCCGTCGGTGTTATGTCGATGTGGCAAGGCCATGAAGTAGCTGCCCCGAACTAGGGATTTGGCCTGTTTCGGAAGATAACCCGCAGCATCTTCGAGGACAAACCCCTTGTGACGAGCGAGAAAATCCCTCACCAGGCCTTCGTTTTCGTTCTCCGCCAGCGTGCAAGTGGAGTATACCAGAATGCCGTTCGGTTTAAGGTAAGGGGCCACGTGACTCATAATTTTTTCTTGTAGGCGGGCAAGCCGTTTGATATCGCTTTTCTTTCTCTGCCATTTTATTTCCGGGTGGGACCTGAGCGTGCCCAAACCGCTGCAAGGGGCGTCAATCAGAATCCGATCGTAAGAGCGGCGCAATGGTTCCGGCAGTTCTCGAGTCGCATCCGCCTGGCATGCGAGGATCGATTTGAGACCGAGTCGAGCGGCATTTGCCCTGATTTTATCGAGGGACCCTTGGGAAATATCCGTCGCTACTATTTGTCCGTTATCGTGCATCGCTTCAGCTATGTGCGTTGTCTTGCCCCCGGGAGCAGCGCAGGCGTCTAAAATGCACTCACCCGCCTTCGGAGAAAGCAGATAGGTTACGAGCTGAGACGATTCGCCTTGAACTTGAAAAAAGCCCTGGCTGTAGCCGGGAAGTTGGTCCACGGGGCGCCTCGAATGGACCGTAATCCCATCGGGAGACCATGACGTGGGTGTGGCCTCTATCCCCTCATGGTGAAACGACTCCAAGATGTCATCGCGCGTACCCTTAAGAACGTTGGCTCGCACCACAAGCGGCGGTTCTTCGTTATTGGCGCGCAACAAATCTTCGATCTCCACTCTGCCGAAGAACTCAATCCAGCATCGCACCAGCCACTCGGGATGGGACCAATACTCGGCCAGCGCGGTCGTCGAGCTCGTCGCCGGGGCGGGTTTGGCAAATTGTTGCTGCTCGCGCACAAACCGGCGCAAGACGCCGTTAATGAACCCGCCGGCTCTTTTGCCGCCATGTTGATTGGCAAGCTCTACGGCTTCATTGAGCGCCGCATAAGCGGGAACTCTATCCAAAAAAACGAGTTGATAGACTGAAAGACGCAGGAGGTTACGTAGGTAGGGGTCCGCCTCCCGGAGTGGCCGGCGCAGCAGGGGTTTGAGATAGGCGTCGATTCTGCCTCTCCAACGTAATGTGCCGTACACTAGTTCGGTCAAGAGCGAACGGTTCTTACGAGAGAGGGATTGGTTTTCGAGAGCGTTGTCCAAAAGGATGTCCGCATAGGCCTTGCGGCTATCGACCTTGAAAAGAATCTCAGCTGCCGCGCTGCGTGCGCCCGATTTATTCTCAAGCTCAGAAGCGGTCACCTTCCTCGACCCGTGCGCCGCGGATAAATTCGGTACCCGGCAGGCGCTTTTTGTTTTCCAGTTGGACTTCTTCAAGACTCAAAACGCCGGAGCCCGTGGCGACCCACAAACCCTTGCCGTCGGCTCTGACGACCTCACCCGGATTTGCCGCTACCTCTTTGGCCATGACCTTTGCCCGGTGGATTTTCAGGAGCTTGCCATGCCAGTACGTA
>JBFJTQ010000692.1:0-2333 GCA_041625275.1 Binatia bacterium
CTAAACGGCAGCACCGCTTCGGGACGCAAATCCAACCGTAACCCGTCCCCACCCTCGCGCCTCATGTAATTGACCCCTTCGGCCTTCCAGCGAAATTCCAGCGGAAAGCCGGTCAAGAAACTTCGCCCGCCTAATGAAAGTTGAGGGGTTTTTTGGAAAGTGCTTGCGTCAGGTTGAATAAAATCCTGATAGAAATTCCAGTTCCCCCTGAAGTAGGTGTCGCCCCAGCTCTTGTAGACCCCAAACTCCGAGCGGCCGTAACGGCTGCGTCTGACGTCAGACTCTCGCGTACCAGGCAAGTCGAAGCGCTCGATCAATTCCCTCGTGAAAAGATCGTCCCGGTAGGCCGCAAAGTCGCTGTAAGTCAGCCAGTTTGCGGGCAGAGTATAGCGGTGGGTTCCATTGACGCTCCAGCGATTCTTCGGGATATCTTGATCCGCGATGGTTCGGTCGACGATGTCTCGCTGTTCATTCTGCCGCAGCCCCTCGTTGAAATATGAAGCGTGAATTTGGAAATCGGAATTCTGCTCAAAGATAGTCCGAAACTCGCCTAAGACGCCCACCCGAGCACGGGTTTCGACATTAAGTGCGACCGTCGCATCGGAGCTCTTGGAAATGGCCCAGAAAAACGGCTGCTGGAAACGGAACCCTTCCTTGGTGGAGTGTCCAAGGTTGGGGAAGAGAAATCCGCTTTGGCGGTCCGTTCTTAACGGGAAAAAGCCATAAGGCAAGTAAAGAACCGGAATATCCATGACATAGAAATACCCGTTCCTGATCGTCCCCATTCCATCCGGGGTAAGGTCCATCTGCTCGGCGAAGATTTTCCACGATGGAGGCCCAGACTCGCACAGGCACGTAGTAAAAAAGTTCTCGTCGACATGATAGGTCTGGCCGCCGAGCTTCTGAAACCTCTGGCCCGTGATGCTGATATGCCCTTGCTCGATAAAGAGGTCTCCCTTGCGTATCTCCCCCGTCTCTTTCTCCATGTTCAATTGCACGGATTCCGCAGATTTGATCTTCCACTCCGGATCGTCAACCGACACGCGCCCTTTGGCTTCCACGTCCTGGGTTACTCGATTGACCCGCACCTCATCTGCCTTCAATGTGGTTTCCTGACGTTTGATCACCACATTTCCCGTTGCTTCAATCTGCGTTCCGCTATCGCCGACGGTTAATTTATCCGCGGTGACGTTGATTTGTTGACCGTCGTCCCGGCTCGGGCGCGGTTCCGTCTGGGACCATGTGGGAGTCCCTCCCGCCAGCGCAAGGCATACGGCAAGAACGCTCATGCCAAAGATTTTTTGTGCCATCATTGCTCTTGTTGCCTCTAAGGTATAGACGTGTGGCGTTGTTCCTTCATCGGGTGCTTGAGAGCCAACGCCGTGACCTTGGGCCTTATCTCACCCAGCAAGTAAAGGGAACCGGCAACCAAAATGACATCGTCTGGTCGTGCCTTGTCGATAAGAAAATCCAGCGCCGAACGTGAATCCTCGATTACACAATGGGGAATGCGTCCGGAAAGGTGGGTTGCTAGCTGGCGCGGATCGGCACTGCGTTGCATGCCCACACGTGTCAGTACGATTTCATCCACCACCGCTGTCAAGCCGTCCAACATCAGACGCCAATCCTTATCCTCCATCGCAGCAAAAAGCATCCAGACTTGGCCTTGGCCGCGGAGATTGGGAATCTCGTCAATCAGCGCTTTGATCCCCTCGCCGTTGTGAGCCCCGTCCAAAATAACAGTCGGTCGTTCCAGCAGGACTTCCAAACGCCCGGGCCACGATACGGTCTGCAAGCCGCGCCGCACTGCCGATTCATTGACGATAAATTGGGGCCCGGCGGCTTCTAAAGCCGCCAAGGCTACGGCCGCGTTCTGTCGTTGATGTTTTCCCCTGAGCGAAACAAGAAGATCCTTAAAATACCAGTCCGCCCCTTTATAATCGAAAGATCCCCCACTTTTCAAGTTAAAAATGAAATTTCGTTCTAAGATGCGGCATGGGGATCCTTTGCTCCTGGCGATTTCTTCAATCGCGACCGCAGCTTCGCTAGGCAAGAGACCGCAAATAACCGGTATCTCGTCTTTGATGATGCCCCCTTTTTCGCGCGCGATCGAAACGAGATCGGACCCCAAATACTCCTCATGATCCTTTGAAATTGTTGTAATCACGGAGACCACTGGCTTGACCAGATTCGTCGCGTCCAGCCTCCCGCCGAGGCCAACCTCGACCACGGCAACGTCCACGACCTTGCGGGCGAAGTAAAGAAATGCCATTACGGTGACAAACTCGAAAAAGGTCAATGGGATATCAGCCGTAACCGTCCGCTCCCGGATC
>JBFJTQ010000693.1:0-2331 GCA_041625275.1 Binatia bacterium
ACCTCGTCTTTGCAGAAAGCTCCAACGAACAGAGTCGTCGCCCGCGGCTCAAGATGACATTCATTTAATTTTCCGATTCCGACGGGTCTCTTAACCGGAAGGGGTGTATCTCGGTTCCCTTTCGGAGAAATTTCAAACCTTACAGCGCGATGGTTTCAATCCTTTCGATTTCTTCGCTGGAGAGGGCGAGCTGTTCAGCTTGAAGGTCTTCCTTCATGTGCTGTTCACTCGTAGTTCCGGTCAAGGGGAGCATGCCGATCTGCATGGCAAAGCGAAAGATGACCTGCGCGGGAGAGGCGTGTATCCGTCTCGCGATGCTTCGAATTTCCGGAGCGGCAAGGACTTCTCTATTGGCCGTTAGCAGCGAGAATCCCTGATAGACGATGCCATGTGTTTGGCAGATCTCCCTGATCTCTTTATCCCACCCGAGTGCGGCAAAACACCTATTCTGCACCACCATGGGTTCAACATTCGCCTGATCGCAAAGCCATGTCAGTTGTCCGCCCGCGACATTGCTTATGCCGATCATTTTGGTCTTTCCCGTTCGGTAGAGCTCTTCCATCGCTGCCCATACTTCCCAATCGGTACCCCCCAAGCCGCGCCGGGAATAGGGAGCATGCAAGACATAGGAGTCCACATACTCGGCGCCCAGGTGCATAAGCGAGCTGTCAAAGGATTGTTGCACTTGGGTGGTGACATCGGCGGAGGGGTCGTATGGGCTCTTACCCCCCTGGCCGCCTACCGGGGTGAATTTGGTTTGAAGAAACAGCGAATCTCGTTTGATCCCTTTCTTATGGAGCGCCTTCAGCGCCTCGCCCACCAGCGCCTCCTCGTAATGGATCAGTTGGTTGGCCGTGTCGATGGCTCTGAAACCTGTGGCCACGGCGAGCTGCACGAGTTCCGCAGTGGCCTCTTTCTTCCAGGCCGTGCCATACATGAACGACGGGATGGGAACGCCGTTGTACGCTGTCATGGTCATGATCATTTTTTACCGAGTTCCTTCCTTTCTGTCCAGGCACGTAATGGTCCACTGATCTAATCAACCGGCAATCATCAATGGTTTGCCGCACAGACATATTTTTTGTTCTTCGCTGCAATAATAGCTAGTTGGAGCTCAGACAACGAGCGATCCCTGATGAAATTCTTGCATTTCTGGTTGCGTTTTCGGTCCTTCATCCGTCTAAGGGAAAAAGAAGGAGTACTGCTCATGAAGGCAAAAAAACTTCTGGCTGTTTCTATGCTGGTCATCTCAATGGGCCTGATCGGCGGCTGCCACTATGGATTGGTGGATGGATACGACGATTACGGCGGCTACGGTTCCTACCGTGATGGGTTCCGCGACGGCCGCGATTACGAAAGACGCCGCGATCAACTGCGTCACCGCCGAGACCGCTTCGACTCCCGCTGGAATCGCTGGTAGCGGGGAATTGCAGCAGATTGAGAATAGTGAGATCTATCGATTCGACTCGACCGAGTTCACCAAACGCCTCGTTAGATATCGCCTGCAATGACCCTCAGCAGCAAGTGGCATAGACTGAATCACTCGGTGCGACCTGGGATTCCAACCCCTGTTGGCGCAGTCCGCAGGCGTCCTCTCGCGTTCACCGCTTCAGCCCCTCCGAAACCACCGCGCTCCGAATTTCCCTCAGTTTCGCCTTCACCTTGAGCGCATTCTCGCTCCCCATCCGCACCAGTATTTTCTGTCCCGCTGACAGCGCTTCGAGTTCAGGATCGGCGAAGTGGTAAAGTATCTTAGGCTGAGTAAGCATTACGGGTCCCTGTACCTCTGGTGCCGCCATCAGATGGTCAATCACCTCCACCAAGCGGTCATTGAAGTACTTGCCCGGATAGCCAAGCTGCTCGTACTGCTCTTGAAATAGCGGGTAGAAGCGCACGTACACCGCCACCAGCGCCGCGGTGGGCACCGACTCCGCCAGCCGCACATAACGCCTGTAGCGGGCTGCATTTTTCGGACTGAAGCTCAGGCTCTCGCCCTTGCCCGATGTTACCGGCAGGCCCGCTACGGGCTTGACCGGCATCGCCCGCAGCGACAGCTCTTTGCGCGGCAGATTATCCACGGTGGCCACGATGCGGCGAATGATCTCCCGCAGGTTAAAATATTTTTCCAGATTCCGCCCGAATAGCCCCGCCAGCGCCTCTCGCATCGCTGCGTCGCTATCGGCCAGGGCCGGCAGCGGTTCGGCCGGTTCCGCGCCCGGCTCATCCCCGGGACGAACTGCCTCGATGGGATGGCGTATGGCCGGCTCTTCGGGGAGCGGAGGCGGTTGCAGTACCTGCGGCTCCGGCTTCTCGGTATGAAACCATTCATAA
>JBFJTQ010000694.1:0-2324 GCA_041625275.1 Binatia bacterium
AGCAGGGTTTTTGCGCGAAGGATCATGTGATCAGACTCCTTTCCCCGAAGCTCTGTGCGACGACCGTTTATCTTCATTGTGGGTATCTCGCGTCGAGATCCGGAATGCCGTCACTTCGACGGTACACCGGTGAAGCATTTAATGTCTAGCCCCTGCGCTACGCTTTGTTTTGCCTTCAATGTCGCGCTTCGTGTGCGGGCAATGGGGGTCACCGTCAGCGAAAATCTGAGCGCTCCGGTCGTCGAATCCCGCTCGGGGAAGGGGCGTCGCGGAAAGGCTCGATCTGCCAAAAAAGGATCTGCGTACAATGATCTGGGCGCTAATTTGTAGAAAACGGGCAAGCACTGTGGTACGTTCATCGTGGTGAGTTGATCTGCGAACATGCTCGGTGACCGCGAGGCGCCTTGGGGGCCAATCGACGCAGGCGGTGGTGCAAAAGATTCCCGAACGAGCGCGAGAGGGGGCGTTTCGCAGGTGCTGGCACAGACAGGGAGAGGTGACCGAGCGGTTGAAGGTGCACGACTGGAAATCGTGTGTACCCCTAATAAGGGTACCGAGGGTTCGAATCCCTCCCTCTCCGCCACGAAGAAGGGCTGAGATCTGAAGAATGAGGACTGAGTCAAGAATAGCCGGCAGTGGACTTAGCCCTCAGTCCTCATAACTCGCTACAGAGGTGCAGCGCCGGGATGTCGATTGCTGATAGTTAGGTCCTGTGCAAGGCGGAGCCGTGAACCCCGTCAGGTCCGGAAGGAAGCAGCGGTAGCGGAATTTCCCCTGTGCCACAGGGTAACCTGGCTGTCAGCAATGGGCACCCCGCAGGCTCGCTTCGCGAGACATCGCAAACCTCAGATTGCAGATTTTGTATTTCGAGCTTTAAAAATTGGGGTTCTCGAAAGGATAAATGTCCTACCTAGTTATTGCGCGTAAATGGCGGCCCGGCAGGTTTGAGGATATTGTCGGGCAGGGACATATTACCCGGACGCTGCAGAATGCCATTCGGGCCAATCGCATTGCGCACGCCTTTCTTTTTACCGGGGTACGCGGGGTGGGAAAGACGACGGCGGCCCGAGTTCTGGCCAAAGCTCTCAATTGCGAACGGGGACCGACGCCGGCGCCCTGCAATCAGTGCACGCACTGCGAGGAAATTGCCAAAGGCAACTCCATCGACGTCTTCGAAATCGACGGCGCATCGAACCGCGGGATCGACGAAGTTCGCCAGATCATCGAGAACGTGCGCTATCAGCCCGCCAAGTGTCGGTTCAAAATCTACGTCATCGATGAAGTGCATCAAGTTACTAAGGACGCTTTCAACGCGCTGTTGAAAACCCTGGAGGAACCGCCGCCGTCGGTCAAGTTCATTCTAGCGACCACCGAGCCTCATCGCTTGCCTGAAACGATTCTGTCTCGCTGCCAGCGCTATGACTTTCGCCGCATCTCCTTGCGGGAGATCGTTCAACGACTCGACGAGATCGCAAGGGTAGAAGGGCTGAGGATCACCAATGGAGCATTGACGTTGCTGGCTCGGGAAGCCGACGGAAGCATGCGCGACGCACAGTCTTTACTCGAGCAAGTTTTGTCCTATACCGGGAATGACGCGGTGGAGGGCCCGCAGGCGCCAACCATCGACGAGATGCTCTTGCAGGATATTCTTGGCCTAGCTGAGAGACAGGTGCTTTATGCCTTGTCCCGGGCCGTCATTGACGGGGATGCCAAGCGCTGCCTCGAACTCGTCGCCGGCGCGGTCCAGCAGGGGCTTGATTTGGTGCGCTTATCCAAGGATCTCGTGGAGCATTTCCGTAACCTGGTGGTGGCTCGCCTTTGCGGCGAAAGCCGAAATCCGGGGGTTGGCAACGACGACGTGGAAGGGTCCAAGGCTAAACTGTTGGATCTCCCGGATCAGGAGATTGCAGATTTAAAGTCGCAGGTGGCGGAGCTGTCCGTCGATGTGTTGTTGGACTATTTTGATTTTATGGCGACCGGGGATGAAGAGATAGGCCGCGCCGCGACTCCGCGGTTTGCCCTGGAAACCGTTCTGGTGCGCCTGGCGTCGCTTCCCAAAACGGTGCCGATCACGCATTTGGTCGAGCGACTTGAGAAATGGGAGAATCAATTTTCCAAAGGCAAGCCCACGGTCCCATCCCCAGTGGCGCGGGAGAACGATGAGAAGCAAACCTCGCCGGCAATGCCGGTAAGGCAAGAGAAAGAAGAGCCGGTTAGCGACGGCGATAGGGACAAAGTATGGCGCGATTTCGTCGCGTTTGTGGCGAGGGAAAAGAAGCTGCTCGCCTCACACTTGAATTCCGGCAGTCTCCTTGATCTGGGAG
>JBFJTQ010000695.1:0-2309 GCA_041625275.1 Binatia bacterium
CGAACGGTGTCGATATTGCTCCTGAAGCCTTGTACGCTGCGCGCGAGTCAACAAGAAAGAAGCATAACAAAAGGATGGAGCGATCGCCAAAATCACGTGGCTCATCCTAACGATATGTACTTATGAAAGGTCGTCTCGTGCGCCAACGACTTCCTGCCCAACGAAGAACGCACCGAACCGACCTTCGCGCTGCGTTTTTCGGTCTACACGCTGACGCACACGCCGGAAACGTCACTTGAGATCATCCTGATTATTTACAGCGTTCCCCCAAATTCGTAATCGCCATTTTCAGTACTCACCAGACAAAAGAACATAGTCAAGCTGCCTTCGGCCTGTTCGGTGAGAGTCGCCAAGCATTGGAAATGATTTTGCATTCGGCATATGCCGATATTAATATCGGCAAACACCGTTCGGTATATTACTGGTTAGATGACACAGGATAAAACTCTCCCGCTAAAGTTCGAGCGGTACGCGCGGGATATATTAGCGCGGGATCCCGGTTTGCGACACGAATGGTCGACAAGCCCCGACAAAAGGCAGCTTATCATTCCAAAAGCGAACGACACAGGCTTTACTGTCAAAGCTTGTGCCGAGGTTTACGGCCTGTATGTCTCTGCAGACGGCTGGCACAGCGGAGCGTGGGAACTCGCGTCTCGCAAGGAAACTATTGAGACTTTGTGCTCACAGTTCTTGGGCTTCATTCGCACCCTCTTGAGCCCCGATGCGTGGCTTGAGGTGCGGTTCGCGGGCGACTCGCCCTACAAGTGGACCATGAACTACGCAGTCGAGGGAGGTGTTGAGTCTGAGTCCACTGGTTTACTCGTTTTCAACTACCTCAGAAAGCGATCCGTAAGGGTGCTGCAGAATGAACATTTACCTGCTCGTTATGATACTAAACGGGTCATCTAACCACCGGCTTGAGAAAGACATACGGTCCTGCTCGCAAAGCTCGCAGACCCTGGCTTCTCAGCCTCGGCGTTAGACGGTCGAATTTCATGAGGATGCCGATGATGGATTCGATCAGACGCAAATACTGAAAACGGGTGCCCGGCAACGGTGATGGCCGCCGCGCCGCGCGTACTTGCACAGCAGCCCGGAGAGAGGTGAATCTACCATGTCGTTCTTCGAAAAAGGCCCCGTTCGCATCCACTACGAGGAGACGGGATCCGGCTTTCCGCTGTTGCTCATCGCCGGTGGTGGATTGAACTCGACGATCTCCGCCTTGACGGGACCATTTAACGCGATCGAGGAGTTCAAGGGAGAGTACCGCTGCATCGCGGCCGACCTGCGCAACTCCAATAGGGGCCAGTCCTCCGGCCCGCTCGAGATTGACCGACCGTGGGATTCGCACACCGATGACCAGCTCGGACTCATGGATCATTTGGGCATCGACAAGTTCATGGTGATGGGCTTCTGCATTGGCGGTCCTTTCGTCTGGAACCTCCTGCGACGGGCGCCTAGTCGTATTGTTGCCGCCGTGTTGGCGCAGCCGAGCGGCTTCCGGCCGGAGCTGCCCAACCACTCCTACGAGGGCAACATGGCTGGCTGGGGTCCGGAATTGGTCAAGCGCCGGCCCGACATCACGATGGAGATGGTCGACAAATTTCTGACCAAGATGTATCGCACCAACCCCGACTTCGTCTGGACCGTGACACGCGACTTCGTGCGCAACTGCCAGACGCCGGTCCTAATACTGCCGGACGACGTCCCGGCGCACCCCTATGTTGTCGCCATGGAGGCCGCGATGCTCGCGCCGAAATCGGAAGTGAGCATGTTTCCGTGGAAGGAGCCCAGGGAACGGATTCCCCTCGCTGTGCGCCAGATACGTTCCTTCCTCCGGGCGCATCGGCTCGCTTCCGCATAAATGGCGAGAGTAAAGTTCGATCTGTCGGCGTGGAAGTGTGGGTCGAAAAGCGGTGCTAGTCGACTGAAGCCTGTGCCGGCACTGGCTTTGATATAGCGCGGCTCTTAGCCGATTTCTGTTTCACGTGCGCAAGCGCCGAGTGCCGTTAACCCTTGGAGGCCTTCATGATCGCCGGGCAGGTTGGGCTAAAGGGCTGGCCGCCGATGTACTGGTCCCATTCTTCCCGGGTGAGGTTGCGTTTGACTTTCGAGCACGCGGCAGTGACCGGGTCCTGCGGCCAGATCTCAGTCACCTCGATCACCATCTTGAGCGCGAAGGGATCCACTCCAGCAGTGGCAAAGCGCCTGCCATCCGGGCTCACCGCAAGCCCGAACAAATGGCCTCCGCTTCCAACGCCTCCGTAGGGAAGGCGCTTGAGCAAGTTGCCCTTGATGAAATCCCATAC
>JBFJTQ010000696.1:0-2307 GCA_041625275.1 Binatia bacterium
ACGGGTCCGCCGATGTCGCTCTTGTGGGCGAGATTGGCCGCGAAACCGACATGCTCGCCGCCATAGAAGATGGGGGTGAGCACGGCCATGTCGGGCGCATGAGGACTCCCGCCCAGGTAGGGATGATTCGTGATAAAGGCGTCACCCTCCTCGATCTCCGAGAGGGAATAATTCTTCAGCAATCCCGCAGCGCACGCCGGAAAGGCCCCCATGTGCAGCGGCAAGACCACATGCTGGGCGGCGACTTCTCCCTGGGTATTGAGAATGGCGCAACTGGCGTCCTGGGATTCGCGAATGATGGTGGAGAAGCCGGTGCGGAAGAGGGAGTTTTGCATTTCCTGGACGATGCCGGCCAGGCGCGCCTGAATGACTTGCAACGTTATGGGATCGACGGTTTTCATCAATAAGCAATGAGTAACGAGGACTGAGGACTGAGAAAAAAAGTTTTCAATTCGGACCTTAGCGCTCGTTAGTTTTAATTTTTCTCTCTAAGAATCAAATTCCTGTACTCATCCACTTCCGATTCTTGCTCCGGGTGGATCACGGTGGTCGTGTCTAGCTGTTCGATCACAGCCGGGCCGGAAATTTTGTGGCCGGGCTCCAGCAAGTCTCTGGTATAGATCTGGCAATTGAGCACACCATGCTCGCGGCCGAAATAAATTTTGCGTTCGCCGGTCCTGGCTTCCTCAAGCTTTCTTCCAGTGGGCTTCGCCGGAGCAATGTTCGCCTGGGGCACAAGGCCGAAGGAAATCAAGCGCAGGCTCACCAGCTCCACCGGTTCCGTTTCCGCCTTGTGGCCGGAAGCCTGCTCGTGCTGGATGTCGAAGCGCTGCCGCATGAGCGCGAGATCCGGTTTTTTCAGCGGCGGCATGGGGCTGGGGACGGTCAGCTCGTAGCCCTGACCGGCGTAGCGCAGGTCAAGAAAAGACTCGATGGTGATTTCATTGTCATGGAACCCCTCGCCGCGCAGGTCGAATTTTGCCTGATCGACGAGCTGCGCAAAGAGTCCATTGATTTCGTCCACATCCGCCTCTTCCAACCCCACCAGTTTGGAGCGGACATAGTCATGTTTCACGTCGGACATCAGCAGACCCAGAGCGGAGTGGACGCCGGGCGTTAGCGGGACCAGCACCGTAGGGATACCCAGGTCGAGCGCCATCCGGCCCGCGTGCATGGGTCCGCCGCCGCCAAAGGCAACCAGCGTGAAATCGCGAATGTCATAGCCGCGCTGGGAAGAAACCGCTTTGATCGCTTCCTCCATCTTTACGTTGATGATCTTGAGAATACCATCCGCGGCTTCGAGCAAATTCAGCTTCAACGGCTTGGCGATCTTCTCGTCGAGCAAACGTTCCGCTTTTTGCTTGTCGAGTTTCATCCTGCCACCGAGAAAGCGGTCGGGATGCAGGACGCCGGTCACGAGGTTGGCGTCCGTGATCGTGATTTCTTCGCCGCCGCGGTCATAGGACACCGGTCCGGGGTCGGCGCCGGCGCTGTCGGGTCCTACCTGCAGACCACCGACGGCATCGATGCGCGCGATCGTTCCGCCCCCGGCGCTTACCGTGTGAATGTCGAGCATCGGCAGGCTGATGGGGCGCTGGCTGATTTTGCCTTGTGTCGTCACCACCGGCTTGCCTTCGTGGATAAGCGCAACGTCGCAACTGGTTCCGCCCATATCAAAGGTAATGATATTGCGGATGCCGACTCGCTCGCACGTTCCCATTGATGCGATGACGCCGCCCGCGGGCCCGGATAGAACCGTTGCCACCGGCTTTTTGGCGGAGCCCGCGAAAGTCGCCACGCCGCCATTCGACTGCATGATATAGAGTTTGGGCGTCGCGACGCCCATTTCCCGGAGTCTGCCTTCGAGTCGGCTCAAATAGCTCGCCATGACGGGCGCGATATAGGCGTTGATCACCGTCGTGCTCATGCGATAAAACTCGCGGATCTGCGGCAAGACCTCGCACGAGAGCGACAGCCTGGCTTCGGGAAATTCCTCGGCGAAGATCTCTTTAATTTTCAATTCATGCGCGGGATTCAAAAACGAAAACAAAAAGCAGACGGCCACAGATTGCACGTTTTTTTTCTGCAAACGCCGAACCGCATCACGAGCGGCTTCGACGTCGATGGGCGTCAACGCGTCGCCGCGGAAGTCAACGCGCTCGGGAATCTCCTCGGTGTGATAAGGAGGCGCTAGCAGTCGGGGTTTCTCAAAAAAGAGGTCGTAGGTTGCCGGCCCGTAGCCACGGGTCTGTTCCATGACCTCATAGATGCCCCTGAATCCCTTGGTCACCAGGAGGCCGGTTCTGG
>JBFJTQ010000697.1:0-2287 GCA_041625275.1 Binatia bacterium
GGAGCGCTGGACTGCGCACCATTGACTGAAGAGAAAAGCTGAGCATTTGGGGCGGGTGCAATCAGCTCGACATTGAGTCGGTATGAAAGGAGATTGGCAAAGAAACCGAGACTGGGGCTGGAGAGTTACGATTGTTTGCATTGCAAGACCTGTCTCTACAATTCCGGTCAAACCGTGCCTGTCGTACACGTTGATCGCCACCAGGCTTTAGTAAGGTAAGGCTATGCTTAAGACCGCGAACTATCAGGGTCGAGACGGTACCGCTGAACGTAGCGTCTGGTCTTTTTCTTCTGGTATAGTAGTTTGTGAAAGTACGTGACGTGATTCGGTTGCTACAAGCCGACGGTTGGCGATTGGTAGTAACGGAGGGGAGCCACCGGCAGTTCAAGCACGCCACGAAATCGGGTCGCGTGACGGTCAGTGGTCATCCCGGCGATGACATGCCGAAGGGCACATTGGCTTCAGTGCTGCGACAAGCCGGACTCAAAGGGGTGAAGCGATGAAAAAGCTACAGTACTTGGTTCGAGTTAACAGAGATCCGGATAGCGATTGGGGTGCCTCGGTCCCCGATCTTCCTGGCTGTGTCGCAACCGGAAAAACAATTGATATCACCCTCCGGCGAATCGAAAGAGCGATCACCCTCCATCTCAAAGGCATGCGCGAGGATGGCTTGAGACCACCATTGCCGCGACATCGTTCGGTCACTCCGAAGCGTACGGAACGACAAGTAGACTTTTACGCAACTGTGGAAGTTGCGGCGTAACTATTCGCTTCATGCGGATCGCCGAAAGGCATCGTCTGAGCATGGCGTGTGCCTTTTTGGCCTTGTTGCCTGTTACTTCTCACCTCTCTATAGTGCTGGGAATCTGCTCGACTATCTAAATTAATTTTTTGAGAAAGGTAACACGTCATTATGTCGGGTGCGCTTGAAGGAATAAGAATTCTGGATCTAACCAATTATATCGCCGGGCCGTACGCGACCATGTTGCTCGCGGACCTGGGGGCGGAGGTCTACAAAATCGAGACGCCGGGCGCGGGCGATCCGTTTCGGACGTGGGACAAGGAGCCCAAGGATTACAGCCCGAGCTTTTGCGGTCTAAATCGCAACAAGAAAAGCGTCACGCTCGATTTGAAGCATGCCGAGGGAAAAGAGGTTTTTCTCCGTCTGGCAAAAAACACTGACGTCATCGTGGAGAATCTTCGCCCGGGAGTGGTCGATCGCCTGGGCATCGGCTATGAGGACATTAAAAAAATAAACCCCAAAATCATTTATTGCTCGATTTCGGCCTTCGGACAGGACGGGCCTTATCGGGACCGGCCGGGATACGACACGCTCGGTCAATCTCTGAGCGGGCTTTTGAGCGTACTGACGGATATGGAACATCCGCAGGGCCCGGGAGCGGCATTCTCTGATCATCTTGCGGGGATTTACGGCTGCTATGGAATCCTCGCGGCTATCGCGGCGCGCGAGCGCACGGGCAAGGGGCAGAAAGTGGAGACTTCTTTGCTGGAATCGACTATCAGCTTCCTCGGACTAAGCATCACGCAATATCTCTTCAGCGGCGTCATCCCCGAGAAGAGTAGCCGTCTCAAGTCGGCCGGCGTCTATGCGCTGGTGGCCGGCGATGGCAAGCCGTTTGCCATTCATTTATCCCACCCGCCGAAATTCTGGATCGGTGTCACCGAAGTCTTCGGCCGTCCTGATTTACAGACCGACCCGCGCACCAAAGACCGACACGCCCGCATTAAGAACCACGACTTGATTTCTGATGTCCTATCAACGGCGGTGAAGAGCGCTCCGCGAGACCACTGGCTCAAGCTGTTACAGGAGAAAGATGTGCCTTGCGCACCTATCAATAACTTTGCCGAGGTTTTCGAGGATCCCCAGGTGAAACATCTCGATCGTCTGATGAAAGTTTCCGATCCCGAATTCGGAACTTTCCAGTTGGTCAGAAATGGCATCAGCCTGAGCGGGACGCCGCTCGAGCTCACGCTTAGACCGCCCAAGCTCGGGGAACATAACGACGAAACCCTGCGGAGCGCGGGTTTGAGCGAACAGGAAATCCGGGGGCTTAGGGAGAAAAAGGTCATCTAATGCGGTGTCCCCCAACGCTTCTTGACATTGGGATGCTCCACAGAGGCAGGCCTTCCGCCCGTGGTCAATGGGCCGGTGCCTTAATGACTACCCCGCCAACCCCGTCGAGTGAGTTTTCCCACGGTAGGGGCCTGAGGGAACCTTTCGTCTTTGTGCCGACGAGCTCCAGCCTCACCTCTGTGGAGCCTGAAA
>JBFJTQ010000698.1:0-2266 GCA_041625275.1 Binatia bacterium
ACCGAAAAAAACCGTTGCGGGCTCCGGTCGGCGTCATCTGAAACCGCGGTTTTGCGTTGTTTCTGTCGAATCATTTTGTACCTCCCTAACCCTCTAGTGTGAGTCTAGCCTCGCATCATACGCATTTGACGACTTAAACCCCCGAATTGTTCCATAAATTCCCCTCGCCTAGCCGGTCGTGGATAACCGGCTCGGGTATCGGGTTCGGCGGGTTACCCCTACAGGGACTATGCGGAACAGGTTTTTCCTTTATTCATCAAGAGTTATGACCTTCCAGTATGGTTGACCCCCAACGCTAAGGTGGTACAGTAGTCGGCGATGGCCTTAAGCACAATTGAAGAAACGATCGAGGATATCAGGCGCGGTAAGATGGTCATCCTGATGGATGACAAGGACCGCGAAAACGAAGGCGATCTCTGTATGGCCGCCGAAAAGGTCACGCCGGAAGCGATTAACTTTATGGCGACCTATGGGCGCGGTTTAATTTGTCTGCCCCTGACTGAAGACAGCGTCAGGCACTTGGGCCTCGCGATGATGGTGTCGGAAAACACTTCGCCCTTCGGCACCGCGTTTACCGTATCCGTAGACGCCGTCAACGGAATCACCACCGGCATTTCCGCCGCCGACCGTGCCAAGACGATACTCGCCGCGATTGATGACGAAGCCAAACCGCAGGACCTGGTGACGCCGGGCCACATATTTCCGTTGCGGGCGCGCAACGGCGGCGTGTTAGTGCGCGCCGGGCAGACCGAAGGCTCAGTGGACCTGGCGCGGCTCGCGGGGCTCAAGCCGGCGGGCGTAATCTGCGAGATTATGAAGGACGACGGCACCATGGCGCGCCTCCCGGATATCATGAGATTTGCGCGCAAACATAAGCTCAAAGTTTGCACGGTGGCTGACCTTATACAATACAGGCTCAACTATGATTCGTTGGTTTACCGCGCCGCATCGGCGCCGTTGCCGACCCGCGTCGGCGGCATGTTTCACGCGATTGTCTACAATACCCATGTGGACGGTTGTGAGCACCTAGCTCTGATCAAAGGCGAAATTTCACCGAAGGAAGAGACGCTGGTGCGTGTTCATACGAAGTACGTGCCGGGTGACGTGTTCGGTTTTGAATTGTTGAATACCGGTGCGGTGATTCAACGTTCGATGGAGATTATCGCCAAGGAAGGGAAAGGAGTTATTCTCTATCTGCAACCGGACTCCCAAAGGCCCCAAGCATCAATGATGACCTACCCAAAGGTCGAAGGCAGACAAAAGAAAAACATGAACCCTTCCTTCGTGTACCGGGCCAATTTCAAAGAATACGGGATCGGCGCACAAATTTTACGCGACTTGGGCGTGCGGAAGATGCGCCTGCTGACCAACAACAAGAAACATCTCGTTGGGTTGAGAGGTTACGGATTAGAGGTGACTTCGCTGGTACCCATCCCGCGGGATATCCCACTGCGAGTGGCGGCAAAGCCGAAAAAGGCCCGCATGAAAACTGCTTAGTGCGACACGCTAATTGATTACAAGCCAAAGGGTGTAACCGGTTGTTGACGGTTTAGGATTTGTATTTTGCAATCTCGAGCGAGGGAGTAGGAACATGCCGATCTTCGAATACAAATGCGGCCGCTGCCAACATCATTTCGAGCAAATCGTTTTTTCATCGCGCGAGACACTAACTTGTCCCATTTGCAACAGCAGCGACTTGGAAAAACAGCTCTCGGTTTTCAGTTCGCGGGGTTCCGCAAAAGAAACAAGCGTATCGGCGGGTGGCTGTGGTTGCACGCCCCAGACTTGCGGCTGCCACTAACGGAGTGGCGAGGGGAGGTGATGGGGATGGTGAATGGTTGCCGGAATTGTGGTTCGCTGAGTTCGGAAACGGGATCGGAAATGACGATGCTGTGATTGGTTCAGTTTCTTCGTTTCTCGGACCGTTCCAAGCATCCTGTCCTCAGGCTCCGGTACCATCAGCAGCGCGCTAGAATTTTTCGGCCGGTTTAAGGTATCGCGGCAAGTCAGGCTTGATCCGCTTTAACGCTTCGCCCACGTTCGCGAACACTCTTTCTTCAACCAATTGACCGTTGACCCAGTAATCGAGGGATGGCGCATCGGTGAAGTTGATGTCGAGGTAGCGTTCACCTACCGGTTCTCCGGTGATCACGATCCTTACGGAGTACCCCGCATCAATCACGATGCCCCGGGACCCCTCAGGAAGGGGAAGCCCGCCTTTCAGTCTTGCCAGTTTCTCGGGCGGATAGCTGCCCACGTCCAGCGA
>JBFJTQ010000699.1:0-2259 GCA_041625275.1 Binatia bacterium
AACCTCAGTGGAGCACCTGCTCCAACTGCGGCGAGACCGTGTTGCCGCACCGCGCCTGCGCGCACTGTGGTTATTATCGCGGCCGCGCGGTTATTCAGACGGAACAGAGTTAATCGCTGCCTATGCCGAAAATCGCCGTTGACGCGATGGGTGGAGACCGCGCTCCCGCGGTTATCGTAGAGGGAGCGTCCCGTGCGGCCAAAGATCTCGGCGTCGAGATAGTTTTGGTCGGTCCGAAGGAAGTCATCGAGCAGGAGTTTTCGCGACTCAAGGTTGCGGCTCTGGAGATCGTGCCGGCATCCGAGACGGTCGCCATGCATGAGTCCGCCAGTAGCGCCCTGAAAAAGAAGCACTCGTCGATAAAAATCGGTTTTGACCTGATGAAGTCGGGCAGGGTCCAGGCCATGGTCAGCGCCGGAAATTCCGGCGCGATGATGGCCACAGGGATATTTGTCATGGGCAGATTGCCCCATGTGGCACGGCCCGCGATTCTGGTCGTCGTTCCCAGCAGGGGCAAGGGAACCGTGATCGTAGACGCGGGGGCCAATGTCGACTGCAAACCGTATCATCTTGCGCAATTCGGTATCATGGGAGCAATTTACGCCGAACATGTATTGGGCGTGGCGAAGCCCCGCGTCGGTGTCCTGAGCAATGGCGAAGAGGAGGGCAAGGGCAACGAGCTTACCCGCGCTGCCAAGGAACTTTTGGCCAGTACCTCGCTGAATCACATCGGGTACGTCGAGGGAAGAGACATATTCAACAACGCCGTCGACGTGGTTGTCTGCGACGGGTTTACGGGAAACGTAGCGCTGAAAACCATGGAGGGCGTCGCGAGTTTCGCCGGTGAAGTTCTAAAAGGAGCGTTTCAGAGAAACATGTCCAGCCGTTTAGGTTATTTGATGACCCGCAGGTCGCTGCGGGAAGCCTATCGCCGACTGGACTATGCCGAATACGGCGGAGCGCCGCTTATCGGTCTCGACGGCGTGGCGATCGTAGCCCACGGGGGCTCGAATCCCCTCGCCATCAGGAACGCAATTCGTGTTGCCAGCGACGCGGTGGAGCACGACATGAACCGCCGAATCATGGAGGTGATCAGCGATGCGGCGGGGGGCGATGCGGACGGAAAAGGAGGTCTTCCGGGAAAGATCTGGCGGCGGATCAGATCCAAGATAGACGCCATGTCTGACACGCCGGAAGAAACTGGCGCGAGAGAGGAAAAAGAGGGTGGCAAACGCTAAAGTCGCGTTCGTGTTTCCGGGCCAGGGATCGCAGTTCGTCGGCATGGGAAGATATCTATGCGAACAGTTCGGGGAGGCCAAAAAAACCTTTGCCGAGGCGGATGACGCGCTCGGCTTCTCCTTGAGCAGGCTTTGCTTTTCGGGTCCGGAATCGGAACTCAATCTTACAGAAAATACCCAGCCGGCTATCTTGACGGCGTCCATCGCCGCTTGGAGAGTGCTTGAGTCGGAGACGCCCCTGCGCGCGGATTTTGTCGCCGGACACAGTCTCGGCGAATACAGCGCATTGGTTTGCGCCGGTGCGTTTGAGTTCGCCGATGCGGTCAAGATTGTCCGTCAGCGCGGCAGATTCATGCAAGAGGCGGTCCCGGCCGGTCACGGGAGCATGGCGGTGGTTCTCGGCTTGGAGATCGACAAGGTAGCTTCCCTCTGCGCAGAAGCAAGCAACGGCGAGGTCTTATCCCCCGCCAACTACAACGGCGGCGGTCAGGTCGTCATCGCCGGCGCCAAGGGCGCCGTTTCCCGGGCGATGGCGCTGGCGAAGGAGCGCGGCGCGAAACGCGCCTTGGAATTGCCGGTGAGCGCGCCCTTTCATTGTGAGCTTATGCGACCGGCCTCAGAGCGACTGAGCGACGCCCTTGCTCCGATTGCTGTTCACCCTATGTCGCTGGGCGTGATTACCAATGTAGAAGCTCAGGTCAATCGGGATGCGGACCGCGTCAAATCGTTGTTGATCGAACAGGCCGTGCGGCCCGTTCGATGGGAAGAGTCCGTGCGCAAGTTGGAAGAACTCGGCTGCGGACGCGTTTGGGAGGTGGGTCCCGGCAAGGTTTTAAGGGGACTTATCAAACGAATCACGGCATCGCTGGACGCTAAGAATTTCGACAATCCGGAGGACCTCGAAGGCGCTCGGGAGGAGACCGCCCCGTGAGCCTGACGGGAAAAGTCGCTCTGGTCACCGGCGGCAGCCGGGGCATAGGTCGAGCCGCCGTCTTGACTTTGGGCCGGGCTGGGGCCTTCG
>JBFJTQ010000700.1:0-2255 GCA_041625275.1 Binatia bacterium
GCGCGATTCCCAAAGACGGACCTTCCGCCGGGATTACTATGGCCACGGCGCTCATCTCGGCTCTGACCAAGCGACCAGTCAGCCGGGATGTGGCGATGACCGGCGAGATCACCTTGCGCGGCAGAGTTTTGCCCATCGGCGGTCTAAAAGAAAAATCTCTGGCAGCCTTCAGAGCCGGGATAAGAACTATCATCATCCCGGATAGAAATTTGAAAGATCTGGATGAAATCCCGAAAGTTCTGCGACGGAAGCTCCATTGGATCGGCGCGCAGAACATGTCGGATGTTCTGAACGTAGCTTTGCTCGATAGACCAAACGGAAATCGTCGTACCAAGACCTCGGCTGCGGCGCCAAATGCGACGGCACGCAAAAAGAGGTCGAAGAGGCGCGTCCGGCCGCAACGAGAGAGCCCAAGAGAGAAGTCCGTGCCGCTTAGACCTTAGGATCCCACCCATTCCCCCAACTCGGAAGCCGCCAATGTCAAGGAAAATGCCATAAGGCCCCATTCTTCTCGCCCCAATGCCTAGCGCATAACACAGAATGAAACTCAGCCGCTTAGGAGAATTTGGCCTCATCGAAAAGATCGCCCGCGCTACGCCCAGCGGGCGTGGGGTCAGACTTGGCATCGGCGACGACGCCGCGTGGGTCGCAAGCACTTCGGGATCTTGCCTGATTACATCCGATCTCCTTCTCGAAGGTGTTCATTTTGATCTACACTGGACCACGCTTTTCGCCCTCGGGCACAAGACTCTGGCCGTTAATTTGAGCGACATTGCCGCCATGGGCGGAATCGCTTCTTATCTCATTCTGTCTCTAGGCATCCCGACGCACTACGAGAGCGAGGACGTCGAGGAATTCTATCGCGGCATCACATCCTTATCCGTAAAAAGCGGTGTAGCCCTGGTGGGTGGAGATACCAGCGCCGCCGATTCGCTCATCATATCGGCTTGTGTTATTGGCCAGGCACCGACCCGACCGGTGACGCGGAGGGGTGCAAAAGTAGGAAACGACATTTACCTCACCGGCACCGTGGGGGATTCAGGGCTAGCTCTGACGCTGCTAAAGAGCAAACGTGCGCAACCCGCAGGAAAGGCCTTTGCCTATCTCTTGTCCCGCCATAACAAGCCTACGCCCCGCTTAGCCGCTGGCGCTCTATTGGCTCGGAAGCGGTTGGCAACGGCGATGATCGACGTAAGCGACGGCCTGTTACAAGACCTTGGTCACATTTGCCAGGCAAGCGGAGTTGGTGCAGTCATCTGGGAAGAAAAGTTGCCCCTTTCTCGTGCATACCGTGCCCTGGCAGGTAACGATGGCCTCCAATGCGCCTTGTCGGGTGGAGAGGATTATGAGCTTTTATTCTGCGCTCGGCGCCGTGACCGCTTGAGTATAGAGAAATTACAGGACCGCGCACAGGTGCCCATCACTCGAATCGGCACCTGTGCGCCTGCAAGCGAGGGGATTAGAGTATTGGACCGAACGGGAACACTGCGTGTGCTGCGCACAAGAGGCCACGATCATTTCAAGCAGAAGTAGGCGGGGTTATTGCAATACGGATGAGCCGGAATAGCGTGTACCCTCTCGCTGGATAATAGCGCGCATGGAATCTGAACGCATCGCACATTTATTGGAAAGAGTCAGGCAACGCAAAATCAGCGTCTCGCAAGCGCTCACACAGCTGCGTTATCAGCCTTTCGAGGATCTCGGGTTTGCGAAGGTTGACCATCATCGCGCGCTGCGCCAGGGGTTTCCCGAAGTCATCATGGGGCAAGGCAAGGAAGCCAGGGAGATTGCCGCGATCGTTCGCGCATTAATGCGCAAGAAGAGCAATGTTCTGGTCACCCGCCTTTCAGCCGATAAGATGGCCAGGATCAGAAAATCCGTTAGCGGGCTCCGGTATCATGCTGCCGCGCGCGCCGCTACTTGGGTTGCAAAGCCACTCAAGATGGGAAGCAGAGGGACCGTGCTGGTCATTTGCGCCGGCACCTCCGATATTCCGGTCGCTGAAGAGGCCGTTATCACGGCAAAGATGACGGGCAACCGGGTGGAGAAACTTTTCGACGTGGGCGTCGCTGGCATCCACCGACTGCTGGACAATCGCCGCCAACTGCACGACGCCTCGGTACTGATCGTGGTCGCCGGTATGGAAGGAGCCTTGCCCAGTGTAGTCGCTGGGCTGGTCGACAAGCCGGTCATTGCTGTCCCCACGAGCGTTGGTTACGGGGCAAGTTTTAACGGTCTCGCCGCGTTATTGGGCA
>JBFJTQ010000701.1:0-2253 GCA_041625275.1 Binatia bacterium
CACGTCGCGCAGGGCATGGACGATTTTTTCCGTTGAGTCGAGCCGTTCCCGAAGGATAGTGACTTCGGCGCGTGCTTTGAGTTTCTCATAGGCGGGAAGCGTGTCGGCGAGCTCCTCGTAATCATCCAGTACGGCGATGCGCAAACGCTTTTCGCTCATCTCTTGCTTACCTGTCTCTTAGACTGTTGCCGTCACTTCGATTTCGCACAACTTTCCGGCGGAGGAATAGCCATCGACGAAAACGTATTCCATCTGCGGAATCGGCGCCTTGACGTGCTTGGTGAACAACTCTCTAAGCTGCGCGACCTTTTGGCTGCGGTGCAGATAAAAGGATACCCGTGCGACTTTGTCCCAGGAACTCGCGCCGTCTGCCAGAGACTGCTGGATGCGCGGCACGATATTGTCGATCTGCTCCTCAAGGGTGGGGAGAACCGTCGTCACGCCGGAGAGGACGACGACGGAGTCGTACACGAGGAAGCGAATCGGCACGATCGGCGGATCGTACTCGACGATGCGCTTGCGCGCGTCTTGGCGCGACGGTCGCAGCGCGAGGAGATCCAGCGCCACTGAGGCATTGGAGTCGAAGTGCACGGGTGCGATATAGCTGGAGCTCGCCGAACGAGCAGGGCCGGAAAGTATCGTCACTCGCTCATTGCTCGCCAGATCGCGGCTTTGTCTGTCTTTTCCCCATAAGCGGGTGCGCACCACGTGATCCAAAGAAAGCCCCAGGCGTCTCAGCTCTTCGTGGAAACGGGTGAACAGTTCCTGGGCCTCTTCGGTGGCGTTTGCCCCCGTTCGCGCCTCGCCGGAGAGCGACACAAACTCTCTTCCCAGCCATGGAAATATTTTCATGCGCATGGCCAAAGGTCTCCTTGCATCACGTGACTTAATCGGGGCTGATCCTACATCAGCCGGGGTTGGGGTTCAATGCGAAATGCCGGGAGGTCATAGCGGCACACGTTTTCCCGCCGACCATTTAAAGCTGAGTCGTATGACGCGATCGTCGTTAGCTTGCCCGGGTTCCGCCGCCGCCTTGGCCAAAAACGCGGCGCTTTACTGAGAGGCGCAACAAACGACTTGTGCTGATTTTGGGACGGACGTTATTTCGGTCTCCCACACAGCCCGCAAGTCCGCAGAGTAAGGATAGCGAATACCGTTTTCTTCTAGAATTACCCCGGTTGCCTCCAAGAGTTCGCTGCGATCAAAGACCATGGTCTCGTGCGTAAAAACACCGGCACTTGCAAATTTAAAGGTCATCTGAGGGGTGCGGGAATCGCGAATGATTTCAACCAAATGACGCAAATTTTTGACCTGTGTGCCATTGACCTCGCTAAGCACCGCTCGATTGGGGTCGTCGTAACCTTTAGTGATCCGATGGGGAAACATGGGCGATGCGACCACCACGAGTTCCTCTCCCTCAAAGCTGGGCTTGTCATTGCGTCGCGTGACAAGCGGGCTCGAGCGGCGGCCTAAAGAGGATGTTCGCTGGTTGCCGAGGCGTTCAAGGTAGTCCTGCGTCGCCTGCGAAAACAGCAACGGACCGACGATAAGGTATCTTGGGTTGGCATTCATCAAGTATGGGATCACGAGATCGCGATTCGTCGCAACGGGCAAATCGATCTGCATTTGGCGACCAGCGCGAAAAATTGACAGCGGCAGGCGTCCGTTCTTGGCGAATTTCTGCACCAGGTATGAAGCGGAAAGGCGCAAGTCGTAGCGCACCGCCACTTTCCCGTCGCTGTCGATCGGCGTACCGCCAATATGAGTTACCACATCCCATTCTTTTAACGGATAATCGGGATCGTCGCGATAGGGCTCAGCTACCATGACGCCGGTGAGCCCCTTGGGGAGCGCCAGTTTCTTCCGCAGCGCGTCGTTCTCAACCGTCTGCACTAAATCCAGCATTTGCGGCTTGCCGTCATACACGCCATCTGCGATGTCATTGAGAAAAAGCTGGATTTCTTCAACGGGAATCAGATAGCCGATATTCTGCGCGTTTTGAATCAGGCTGAAGACGAGACCCACCAATTTGCCGTTGGAAACCGCCGGGCCGCCGCTGTTACCGAAATTGAGCGCCGCATCGACCTGAATGCGCAACCCGCTGGTCTGATAGTAATAATCCGTGAACTCAATACGCGAGACGATGCCTTGGGTGACCGAAAGTTCGGTTCCGCCGGTAGGGTATCCGTACACGCTGACGCTGTCTTTGACACGCGGCATGTCCTCCGCTAAAGGCAGGGAGCGGCGCTTGTC
>JBFJTQ010000702.1:0-2233 GCA_041625275.1 Binatia bacterium
AACAGTTGGAGCATTCCTTGCCCCTGCCTATCTGGGCTGGACGAGAGGTGACGCACGGTAAGCAAATCACGCGGAAAAATAAGAAGGGTCATCAGAACACCGGCGCAACCGACTGTGGCAGGAAAGAAACTCACCTCGGGCGGATATCCCCAGACACTAACCACGCTATAGACAAAAGCGACGAGAACAATTAATGACAGAACGAACGAGAGCACCGGATTGCCATTTTCCCCTTCCCCAGCCCGCGATAGTCTTTGCGGCTGGGTGTCCTTTACCTCTCTGCTTGATGTGGCCCCAGACTCTACACGCTTACGGTGAGCGCCCCTGAGCGAAACAATGATCGTGAGCACTGCAATGAGGCCAATCGTCACGCTGATGGGACGAAAGACCCACTCAATGCCGAAGGCCTGCAGAGAGAGGTCGAGGGAACGCTCCATAATCGTTCCCAGAACAAATCCCAGAACGAGCGGCGGACGTGGCCAGCCGGCCAGATTCATGAGCAGCCCGAGAAGTCCAAAAACGAGAAGATTGTACCAATCGCCCATGACATTGGTGGCCATCCAGGAACCCATAAAAATAAAAAGGACGATCGGCGGCACCATAAGCTGGGATCGAATAAACGTGACCTTCGCGATCTGGTTTGTCCAAAGCATCAGGACTACGGCAGCAAACACATTGGCAATGATGAGTGTCCACACCATGGCGAAGGTGACGTTGAGGTTGCGGGTCAACATGTCGGGGCCGGGTGTCAGTCCTTGAATTAAAAATGCGCCGAGAAGGATGGCCATCGAAGCCGTACCCGGTATGCCGAAGGCGATCGTTGGAATAAGCCCGCCTCCCTTCATAGCATTGTTGGCGCTCTCCGGTGCGATGACTCCGCGGATGTCTCCTTTGCCGAAGTGAGACTTGTCTTTTGCGCTCTGGACCGCATGACCATATGCTGCCCAGTCCACAAGGGATGCTCCCAATCCAGGAAGCATCCCGATATAAACTCCAATGGCACTGCAGCGAACCACGAGCCACCAGTAGCGAAATCCATCCTTGATCCCCTGGAGCATACCGCCTTTTACCTGGCTTGCCGTGACTCGGGATATCGATCCCTTGCGCATCGCCAGGCCTAGGAGCTCCGGTATGCCGAATAGACCTAGGACTGTAGGGATGATGGGCACTCCGTCCAGCAGGTAGGTGGTTCCAAAATGGTAACGTGGTGTTCCGCCCTGCGGCGCATAGCCCACCATAGAGACCAGGAGCCCCAGGAAACCGGCGGCAAGGCCCTTTAGAACCGACTTGCCGCTGAGTGCGCCGACCATTGTAAGGCCCAACACGCCGAGCATGAAAAACTCCGGCGATCCAAATGACATCACGAACGGACGCACAACGGGAATGGAGACAACGAGCGCGAGTGCGCCGACAACTCCACCGATCGCAGAGACGGTATATGCCGCGCCGAAGGCGCGAGCGGCCTCGCCCTTCATGGCCAGCGGGTAGCCGTCGAGAATGGTGGCTTGCGAGCCCGCGGTGCCGGGAACCCCGAGCAATACCGATGATATGGTATCGGCCGTAGTGGTGATCGCGTACATACCCAAGATAAACGCAAAGGCCGAGTACGTATCCAGGTCAAACGTGAACGGCAACAGAATAGCCATTCCCACGAGGCCGGAAAGACCCGGCACCGCTCCGAAAAACATACCCAGAAACACTCCCGCAATCAGGTAACCAATAGCAGGCCAGGCGATGGTGGACGCTAAGCCTTCAAGGGCGGCTTCGTACATCATGGATGCTCCCGTTGGAACCGTACCCTACGAGTTCTTCTGTTAGACCCGCCAAATGATCGCAGGACGGATTAATGACCGTCACGCTATTTTCTGGCTTCGGCGATGAACTTGTTGATAAAATCAATTATTTCAGGTGGTGCATCGACTACTTTTCTGAAGAGCTGTTCTCCTTTTTTGCCGATGGCGGTTACCGGTACGAATTTCATGGTCTTTTTGGCGTCCGCAATAAACTTGGGATCCTCGACGACGCCCTCAACGCCCTTTCTTAGGGCGGCTATTGCTTCTTCAGGGGTGCCGGGAGGGACGAGCATCTGACGCTGCAGATTACCACTCGAGATATTGGCCACTTTCAACGCTTCATACTTGATTCCGGAAGGGGCCGTGCCGTATAGCTTCTTATAGAGCTGAGTGAAAGAAGGGAGCTCCGGTACGTCGGCACTCGTTTCCACATCTCCTTC
>JBFJTQ010000703.1:0-2232 GCA_041625275.1 Binatia bacterium
ATCCTGTCGGAGCGGCGCTCAGGCTTGCCCAGCCGCAGGAGGCGATAGAGGAAGTAAAACCGTCGCAGAAATACGCAGGAGGCGATGGCGAACAAGGCCCAGAAAATAATATACCCTGGTATGCCCCAATAAATTGTGCTAACCGGCGACATTTTCTTTGCCCTTTCTGACGATCGCTCTTTTTTCTTCGGGTATAGCGGGCGGAACGGGTGCGCCGGAAATCTTTGTCACCGCCCCAAATCGATCGGGGCAAACTTCAAAACAAGTATTGCATTTGATGCATTTCGCTTGATCGATGACATGAATCAGGTTCTTGCCGCCCGCAATCGCCTCGACAGGGCAACTCCGGCCGCAAATCATACATGCCGGGCATTTATCCGGGGCGATGTAGTACGAGACGACTTCGGCGAACATCTTGTCGATCTCGTCTTTGGAGAAAAGACGGTCGTATTCTTCCGGGTTCCGCAGACGGCTCGCCAGCTTATCCTGGTTCACCATCTTGATGTAGGGGACCAGTTTTCTGATTTCCGCGAGTTTGGACTTCAATTCATTCGTGTCTATGCCTTCGCCCGTGCCCAGGGGGCCCAGCTCTCTCACCTGATTGCCAAACTCGTTCATCACTTCGGCAAAAAGATTGCCTTCCGCCGAAGAGGCGAATTGAATCCTCAATCTGTCTGGGTTCAGCCCGACGTGTTCCATGATTCTCTTGCACAGAAGCACCATGTTCAAGGCATCGTAATTTCCGTGGGTGATATAATTGCACTCGTTTAAGCGGCAGCCCCCAATAAACACCGCATCCGCTCCATTCGAGAAAGCCCGAAGCACATGGTCCAGGTCAACTCTGCCGGAACACATGGTGCGAATCAGTCTGATATCAGTGGTATATTGTAGTCTGGAAACTCCAGCCATGTCGGCGGCGCCGTAGCCTCACCAATGGCATACGAAGCCGAGCGTTTTTGGCTTGAACTTGACTCCCGCGCTCATGCCAATCTCCCTTCACTCTCTTTCGCGAACTCTGGATACGCCGCATCGATTTGGGCATTCAGCTCGTCGTCGTTGAAATGTTTCAGTTGAATCGCCAAGGTGGGACACTTGACGCAACAGAGACCATCCCCTTTGCAAAGAACCGGATTGATGACCGCCTTTTTGCCCTGTTTGGTCTCACGAAACTCGATCGCGCCATACGTGCATGCTTCGGCACACGCCCCGCAGCCGAAGCACTTTTTCTCAGCCACCTCGCACACCGAGCCGGACGCGACGACAGTATCGTGTGAGAGGAGCGTCAGGACCCGACCTGCGGCGCCATAGGCCTGGCTAATCGCTTCCGGTATGTGCTTGGGATAGTGAGCCATTCCGCAAAGATAAGTGCCTTCTGCGGAAAACTCCACCGGCCTCAATTTGACATGTGCTTCTTGGAAGAAACCATCTGCGCCCAGGGGCAGGGTGAATATCTTGGATATTTCCTTGCTTCCTGCCGAGGGGATAACGGCGGCAGCCAGGGCGACGATATCCGCATCTATTTCGACTTTGCTTCCTAAAACGTAATGTGGCGCGGTAACCTTGAGAACGGGTCGCCCTTCCTCCGATTCGCCCGGTTCCACCTGTGGCTTATCTTGCAGTTCGTAGCGGATAAACCTCACATCCTTATCCGCCGCTTCCCTGTAATAATCCTCACTGAATCCGTACGTTCTCATATCGCGAAAGAGAACGTAGATGTCCATCGCAGGGTTGATCGCCTTCAGTTTCAAGGCGTTCTTTACCGACTCGCTGCAACAGACCAGACTGCAATAATTTCTATCTTCGTTTCTGCAACCGACGCATTGGATCATAACGAGACTAGATGCGCTGATGACTTTTTCGTCTCCCTGGTTGATCCGCTCCTCCAACTCAAGGTGCGTCAGGACTCGGTCGTCTTGACCGTAAAGATATTCAGTAGGACGATAGACATCCACACCCGTCGCGATGACGGTTGCGCCGTGTTTTATCTCTGTGATCCCTCGGTCCGATTTTACCTTAGTTACGAAGTTTCCGACATAGCCGGTCGCCTCCGTGATTGTCGCCTCCGTATATACATGGATAAAGGAGTGCTGATATACCTTGCCGATCAGATCGCGCAAGTAGGCCTGAACGTCCATTCCTTCCAGGGTGTAATGCAGTTTTCGCGCTGTGCCCCCTAGCTCATTTTCCTTTTCGACCAGGTGAACCTCATGTCCCTGGTTGGCAATAGAGAGC
>JBFJTQ010000704.1:0-2232 GCA_041625275.1 Binatia bacterium
GCGTCCATCCAGACCACGGGGTCATGCGCTTCGCCCGTGGGCTCCGGTTCGCGCGTGAAGTACTCGATCTCTACCCGGTCGCGGATCCCGCGAGCCTTGAAATGCTCATCGATCAGCCACTGAACCTCATAGGGCGCCGGGGGGCACCGGTAGGGTCCCAGAGGTACGCCCACGA
This sequence comes from Binatia bacterium, assembly GCA_041625275.1. Classification (GTDB taxonomy): domain Bacteria; phylum Desulfobacterota; class Binatia; order UBA9968; family UBA9968; genus JBFJNS01. The sequence goes on from JBFJTQ010000704.1 coordinate 176, forward strand.
CGACTCGACCTCCAGTGAAGTTACCCAATGCCTGGCGCAGTTGCACCGCGCTTTCCATTTCCCATGGATGAAGCGAAGCTCCGGCAAAGCCCGGAACGAGATCGGGCCTTGTCTGCATGCCCAGAGAGACGATGAGATAATCGTATTTAAGTTTTTCCGTCTCGAGATTGACCTCTTGCCGGCTTGGGTCGATCCCGAGAATTTCCGATTGCACCACCTTGACGTTACGTCTTTGCAGGCCTTGCAGGCTGCGACTGATGTCCTGCGGTTGACGCTGCCCCGTCATCACGAACAGGAATGAAGGCATGAAAACATGGTGCGCACGCCGGTCCACAAGGATCACGTCATGATTGGCGCCGAGTTTGCGGCCGAGATTAGTGGCAGCCACGACTCCGCCGCAGCCTCCACCCAAGATGACGATCCGTTTTCTTCCATTCCACACAGACATCGTGCCGTAAACCTTCTTCGTGATGTTTACTTTTGTTCTTCGCCGAATCGCTGCTTGGAGCGAATCGCGAGCCCAGCCAGATTTCGCAGTCGTTGCTCGCGCCAGAGTCCTTGCTCCTTCTGACCGTCGCGAGTCAGCTCACGCCCGAATCCGGAAGTTTTCCATAAGATCCAGAGCAACAAACGATCTGAAGCCCCTTTCAGATATTCCAACGTTTTTTCCCGCGGTGCCGGGAAAATAATTAGAATCGCTCCCGCCGCAACAATCAGCAAAAAAAGGATTATTACCATGATCCGCTCGGCTTCTGCGCTGTCATCAAACGATATCGGTTCCGGACATAAAAGATCTGACTACTTCGGCGGGCCTATCGGAGGAAGGTATCTTCCTGTCGAAGTTTCTCGCTTGCCTCCAGCAAGCCCTGTGGCGTCGGACCCGCTTCACCAATGAGTCCAACTTGTCGCAAAAATTGCCCTATCTGTTCATGGTCGCGCGGGCTCACCGGCGCGTAGGGGCGCGAAGGATTTCCGATGTCGACGCCAAAATGCTTCATTGCCGACTTCATGACCGGCGGCAACCCATAAGCCCCCCACTTGCCCGGAAACAACGCATAGCATCTTGCCCAGAACCGTGCCGTCTCGAGATCGCCGGCTCGGAAGGCCCTCACAATTTGCGCGCCGATTCTTGTGCCCGGCGGCGGCATGGTGGCGCCGGAGCCTCCGAGCATGAGCGTGACGAGCAAGGGCTGCATGGTTGTAAAATAATGCCCCCTGCCGGCGAGTTCGATTTGCTCAATCAATCGAGAAATTTTCGTAATATCCCGCGAGCTTTCCTTGAAGTAACGAATGTTGTCGATTTCGCTTATTTTCACAAACGCATCCTGCGGCGGGTCCGCTCCGGGACCCGGGTTGTGATAGCAAGTCACCGGAAGCGGACTGGCCGAAGCAACCTGGGTGTAGAATTCCATAAGCTCCGCAATGGTCGGCTGGCCGCCCCAAGGGCGAAGAGGCATCAACACTTGAACGAAATCCCCCCCGACCTTCGCCGCATACTCGGCCAGCTCGATCACCTCCCGCGGCGCCGGGCTTGAACATCCGAGGATCACCGGCACCCTCTTCCCGATCATTTCGGTGGCGATGCGCAAGAGTTCCTTACGCTCTTCGCGCGACAGCATCGTGTACTCGGCGGCCTCGACCGCGGCCACTGTGATGGCGTCGCAATCCGGTATCAAGAACTCGATTTCTCTCTCGAGCGCCTTGTAGTCAATCGTATCGTCATCGCCGAAAGGCGTCAGACATGCGCCAATGATGCCCTGAATCGGTTTCTTCATTTCCATAGCGTTAGTTCAAAATTTCCGCGACGATCCTGGCATGGCCGGCGTCACTCCCTTTCACGCGCAGAGGGAAGGCCATAATCCGGGTCTTCTTGCCGACGATCGTTCCGAGGTTGGTCACGTTTTCAGCGATGAGGACGTTGTTCCCCAGGAGCTTCTTGTGCACCGGGAAGTCAAACCCCTTTGGGCGCATGGGCGTCGGCAAATCCACGGTAATGCAATCGATGCCGAACATCTTGATGCCTTTGCTGACCATCCATTCGGCGGCGTCCACTGATA
>JBFJTQ010000705.1:0-2223 GCA_041625275.1 Binatia bacterium
GGCGTCAACGTCAAATTGGGTTTCGGCATGTGTAACCTCGTTGAGCCTCGCCTTGGTTGCAGGGTGTTTGGGAACAAAGAGCTGGCAACAATCCTGGTCCGGCAGCGACGAGATGTCGAAGGTGCCGATTCGCCTGGCCTGATCGATGATCTCCTGTTTATCCATGCCCACCAGGGGTCGCAAAATCGGTAACGTTGCGGCCTGCTCGATGACCGCCATGTTATCCAAGGTCTGCGAGGCAACCTGGGCGAGGCTTTCGCCCGTGACAAGCGCCTTGGCTCTTTCCTTCTTTCCGATCCCCTCCGCAATTCGAAGCATCATCCGTCGATACAGCACCACGCGCAGGGGGCGAGTCACGGCGGTAACAATGCGGCGCTGAATCTCGCCAAAGGGAACGAGATAAAGCCGGGATTGAAACTGATGGCGCGTGAGGCGCGTGACCAACTGCCGCGCCTTTTCCTGCGAGGTGCGATCGAGATACGGAGCGCTGTGAAAATGGACGTAAATCAAACGGCAACCGCGCTGCATCATGCGATACGCCGCCACGGGCGAATCAATCCCTCCGGAAATCAACGCCACGACTCTTCCGCTCGCGCCCACCGGCAAGCCGCCGGGGCCGGCGATTCTGTTGAAGCCGAAAAAAGCATCCCGCGGAAGAATTTCCACATAGACCGTCAGATCAGCCGCGGAGAGGTCGACTCGAACGCCGGATTTCTCTTTGACGGCGGCGCCCAGTTGGCGGTTGATTTCGGGTGAGGTGAGCGGAAAATCTTTGTTCCCTCGTTGGGTCTCGATGCGGAAGGACTTGAAGGAGAAGTCGTCCAGCGATTCGAGAATGCGCGCACGCAACGCGTCTATGTCCAGAGCGGTCCGTTCGACCAGAGAGAAATTAGCCACTCCGAAAACGGCTCCGATTCGATCGCTGGCTAGCTTGGAATCAATGTCTCTCTCGAGGGTTAGAAAAAGTCTTGCTGGCAAACTCTGAATCTTATTGATACCCAAGTCTTTGACCGAAGATAGCAGATTCCTTTTCAAGAGTTCCGTAAAATAAGCCCGGTTGCCCTTTTTGAGGGCAATCTCGTGGTAGCGGATCAAGATCGAATTCATGCGATAGAAATAGCAAATCCCATGAGGTTTTGCATGGCTGGAACCCTATGATACTATTGATTCCAGATTCCGCAGTTAAGAAGTTCTTTCGCGCCCTGGGGCGACCCGTTCGTGCGGTAGCCGGGTCGAGACAATTTTAATTCATAGATAAGAGGCGCCAAATGGGAGTTTTCAAAAGCATAGCAGACGCGAGGCAATTCTCGGCTGAGAAGATGAAGAAGAACATGCTTTGCGGCACGGAACGATTCATTTGTGATCTTTATTGTTTCGAGCCTGGGCAAGAGCAAGCCGCTCACACGCATGATGGGCAAGACAAAGTCTACTGCGTCGTGGAGGGCCGAGGCGTGTTTCGGGTTGGCGATGAGGAAAGAGAGTTGGGGCCCGGCGAGATCGCTCTGGCCGCCTCGGGGCAAAAGCATGGCGTTCTTAATCGCGGCGACCAACGCCTCGTCGTCGTTGTCTTCGTGACGCCAAAACCTTCCCACTGACTCATCTAATGAAGACCGCTGAAAAGGAACTTGCGCAGGTGAACGAGTGCTTTTACAAAGCCTTTGAGGCTCTCGATATCGAGGTTATGGGGAAGATCTGGGGTGAGGGCGGCGACGTTCAATGCGGGCATCCCGGTTGGCAGATCTTGAGGGGCCGGGACGCGGTTATCGAAAGCTGGCGTAGGATCTTCGAAAACACCTCAGTGATAAGGTTTTCGCTTAGCGACGTCGCGATTCAAGTTCACGGCAGAGTAGGGTGGGTCACGCTGTACGAGAACATCACTAGTTCTCTAGGGGACGAAATGGTTTCGGCTACCGTCTTAACAACGAACATTTTTGCCAAAGGTCCGGACGGCTGGCGCCTCATCCATCATCACGGGTCCCCGGTTGCGCAGCCGCCGACGCGCCTCGAACCCGATCCCACGACAATTCATTAAGAGGCAGCGAGCGGCGGAGTTAACCGGTGAGCTCACTCGCAGGAAATGTCGCTCTCGTAACGGGCGCGGGTCGTGGAATCGGCAGAGCCGTTTCCTTGATGCTTGCGCAGTCAGGGTGCCGCGTCATTCTGGCGGCGCGAACGCAAGAGCAGCTCGAAGAGGTTGGAAAAGAGATCCAATCCCGTGGAGGA
>JBFJTQ010000706.1:0-2192 GCA_041625275.1 Binatia bacterium
CCCTCTGGCGCGTTCGCGCCCCGATATGAAGCCATGAGTCTTGCACTCGCACGTAGTCGAGCTCTTGCACCGGGTTGATGTCGATCAAAATCGCCGGCTGTGCGAGGCGAAAATTCATCATTGGAACGAGACTCTGACCGCCGGCCAGAATTTTCGCGTCACCGCCTTGGTCCGACAATAGCGAAAGGGTCTCCTCAAGGTTCTGCGCGCGAATGTATTTGAAGGCTGGTGGTTTCATTTTCTAACCCCCCCCGCCGTGGAAGCAGTCTTCGTCTTCGCGTCCTGGATGAGCTGCCAGATTTCACCCGGCCTGAGCGGAAGCCGCGTGACATTTGCGCCGAGCGGCTTCAGGGCGTCCGCAACTGCGTTTGCAAGGCATACGGGAACACTCATGGTGCACGACTCGCCGCAGCCTTTGGAGCCCATGACCGTGACGGGAGAGGGAGTCTCGACATGACCGACGATGAGCTCGGGCGTCTCGACGGCGGTGGGGCACATGTAATCGACGAATGAGGCCGCCAGATATTGGCCGTCTTCATCATAGGCCATCTCTTCATAAAAGGCGCCGCCAAGGCCGTGAACAAAGCTGCCGTAAATTTGCCCTTCAACGATCTTTGGGTTGATCACATTGCCGCAGTCGTGAACGGTTACGTATTTCTTGATTTCTACCTGTCCAGTCTCGGGATCTATTTCGACGCACGCCAAGTCGGCGATAAAGGAGTACGTCGCGGAGGAATCCACCCGGTCCTGCTGATCGGGGGGCACGGAGGATGGAAAGTTAAAGGTGTAGCTCGCGTGGATGCCCGGCTCCATTCCCTCCGGCAAATCCCCCTGGTTCCAGTGGGCCAACCCTGCAAGGCGGCGAATCGGTATCTTACGCTCCGGGGCCCCCTTGACTTGGACTACGCCGTTGACCAGGTCCAGGTCGTTGATATTTGCCTCCAACTTGTGGGCGGCGATCTTCAGCAGTTTTTCCTTCACCCTTCTCGTGGCCATGGCCACGGCGCTGGCCCCGACCGATGCAAAGCGGCTGGAATATGTTCCTGTCGTAATGCTCCAGAACCGGGTGAAAGTATCTATTCCCGAGATGACACGGACGTCATCAGGCGAAACGCCGAGCTCATCGGCGACAATTTGCGCCACGACGGTTTCATGTCCCTGGCCCTCGGGGACGGTGTTTATGATGACGCTGATGTGCCCCAGCGGATCCATCTTAACGAGGGCGGTTTCACCGGAGCCGGATTTTGGGTTGAACTTGTTACTAGCTCTGAACTCGGGAGTATAGGCGACGGTGATGTAGCCGATGTTGGTTACCGACGGATCCACGACGGTTGCGAGTCCGATACCGACGAGGCGGCCTTCGCGCCGAGCCTGCTCCTGTTCCTGGCGCAGTTTTTTGTAATCGGCCTTCTCCAAGGCCATATCGAGACAGCCCACATAGTCGCCGGCATCGTAAATACCGCCGGTCGGATTGGTGTAGGGAAAGTTATCGGTAGGAATCAAGTTTTTTCTGCGCAACTCGGCCGGATCCATTCCCAGGCGATCGGCCAGCAGATCGACGAGACGCTCCATTTCGAAGTAGAGCTGCTGGCACCCGTAGCCCCGGTTCGGCCCCGTGGGGCACTTGTTGGTCATGACGACATAGGCATCCCAGGTGAGGTTTTGGGTCGCATACGCACCGAGCTGATTGCCCGTGGAACGGTACATGCAGGCCGGCTCAGGGCTGCGCAAGTATGCGCCGACATTGTCCAGGACCTTCTTCCGAAATCCGATGATGGTACCGTCTTTCTTCGCCGCCACCTCGATGTCGGTCACACGATCGGTTCCACTCGAAGAGGACATGAGATGTTCCATCCGGTCCTCGATGAACTTTACCGGAACGCCCGTTTTCTTGGCCGCCAGAGCAGTCATGACCATCTGCGGAAACATGCTCGACTTGATGCCGAAGGCGCCGCCAATGTCCGGTGGCACGATGAAGCGCAGGCGATTCTCAACAGTCCTCAGTGCCGCCACGGACACAGGATGCATGGTGAAGGGACCCTGAAAGTTGGACCAGATCGTGATGATGTCTTCCACCGGTTCGTACTGGGCAATGACCGCGAACGTTTCCATCGGTGTTGAGGAATACTTGGGAAAGAAAAACTTTTCGCCCACGATGACATCGGCCTGGGCGAACGCCGCCTCGGGGTCGC
>JBFJTQ010000707.1:0-2190 GCA_041625275.1 Binatia bacterium
ATCCTTCTCGTGGGTATCAAAAACTTCGGTAAAAAGCGGGAGATCCTCAAGGAATACGTAGAAGAAGTCGGACGCCAGGAAAGCGCGTCCCTGGAAAAATTCGTTGAAACCCTTGGCACCATCTCGGGCGTCAGCACGCTTCTGGGTCTGCTCGGCACGATTTCCGGTATGATTACTATCTTTTCTGTCATTTCATCGCAGGCAGTCGTCAACCCCGCGTCACTTGCAGGCGGGATTTCCGAGGCATTGATCACCACCTACGCGGGACTCACGGTCGCTATACCGTCGCTGGTGATGTACAAATACCTGCAAAGCAAAATCAGTGCTTTGATTCTCGAAATGGAAGAGTATTCGATTCGCCTAGTGGATCTCTTGAAAGAGGAAGATATGGGAAACTGAAATGCGATTTCGTACGTCATCGAAAAAAAGCAATAACCTTCTTGACATTACACCGGTCGTCGATACCGTTTTTAATTTACTCATCTTTTTCGCCTTGTCGCTGAATTTTGTCTCTACTCCTGGAATACGGGTCAACCTGCCGAAATCATCGGCCGCGGAACTGGCGCGCGACAAGAAGGATGTGCGGGTGATTATCAAGTCTGCCGGCGAGCTTTACGTGGGTGAGTCACGCGTAGACGGAAAGGGCCTCGCGGATCATCTGCAAAAAGCTGCAGGCGCCAATGTCGACACCCAAGTCTTGATCCAGGCCGATGAGCGAGTACCTCACGGCAAGGTCGTCGAGGTCATGGATCTCGCTCGCAAAGCAGGACTGCACAGTCTCGCCATTATCACACGGCCACCAGACAAAGGGGAATAACCTCTCAGGCGGGGTGAACGCTGGCTCGTCTTGTGTCACCGACACGAGTTCACAAATGAGTTCGCGTCCGTCGAGCGCACCCCGAGTTAGTTGATTTTTAGCGCCTTCATCAGCTTCAAAAGATGCGTTCTATGAAGCCCCAATGCTTTCGCTGCTGCCGCCCGACTTCCCCCCGCCCGGGTGAGCGCGACTAAGATCAATTGGCGGCGATGGCTATTGATGGCTTCATGGTACGACTGGATTGGCGCCGCGTTTTGATCTTGGCCGCCCAAAAGCCGGGAGGGAAGTTGATCGATCGAAAGCGTCGGTCCCTCGCCCAAAACCACGGCCCTTTCAATCACGTTTGCAAGCTCGCGCACATTGCCGGGCCATTGATTGGCAAGCAACGTCGCCAGCGCACTCTCGGCGATGGCGGAAAAGTGTTTCTTCGTCTCAACGGCATACCGCTGCAGGAAATAGTTCGCGAGGAGCGGAATATCCTCCCTTCTGTCTCTCAAGGGCGGCAGAGAGATGGCGATCACATTCAAGCGGTGGTAGAGGTCCTCGCGAAATGCGCCGCTCTGAACCGCCTGTTCCAAATTCCGGTTCGTCGCCGCGATGATTCTCACATCCACGGCGATCGGATGAATTCCTCCGACGCGTTCAAATTCCCGCTCTTGAAGAAATCTCAATAGTTTGGTTTGCAGCTCTTGGGATATGTCGCCGACCTCATCGAGAAACACGGTGCCATCGTTGGCCACTTCCATTTTCCCCTTCTTGACCTGATGCGCCCCCGTAAAGGCGCCGCGTTCGTGACCGAACAATTCGCTCTCCAAAAGCTCCCGCGACAGGCCGACGCAGTTGATGGCAACGAATGGCTTGGCCCGGCGGTCGCTCCACTCATGAATCGAGCGCGCGAAGAGTTCCTTGCCGGTACCGCTTTCACCCAACAGCAGAATGGTGGTTTTGCTGACGGCGGCTTTCTTTGCTTGTTCTACAGTTTGAGCCATCAGTGTACTGTTGCCGCCGATGAGGCGATAACGGCCGCCGAGTTCCTCGGCCAGCAGTTCGACTTCCGACTTGAGCCGTGCCTGCTCCAGCGCTTTTTTCACCACCAGAGCAAGATGATCGGGGTTGAAGGGTTTAGTGACAAAATCATCGGCTCCCGCTTTCATGGCTTCAACGGCGCGATCGATCGTGCCGTAGGCGGTAAGCATGATCACGGGCAGATCTTTCTTTTTCCGTCGGATTTCTCGCAAGGCCTCGATGCCGTTCATGCCCGGCATTTGATAGTCCAAAAGAACGAGTTCCGGAGGAAAAGCCTCGATTTGCTCCAAAGCCTCGGCACCGTTGGTCGCCTGCGCAACCGCATACCCCAGGTCGGTCAGTTCCTG
>JBFJTQ010000708.1:0-2188 GCA_041625275.1 Binatia bacterium
CCTTTCCAGACGAATTAATCGAATTCGAGATGGCTGCATCGCTAGAGCAGTTTCGGCAGTTGGCATTCGGACACACCACAGGCGTTCGAACCGTTATCGTCGGCGCGGCGGCGACGTAAATTGAGAACCCGAGCAAGCTAGCGTCGAGGTGGAATCGTCCACAGATAGATCGTACGGCCATCCACCTGCTCAACCTTGTCCGGTTTCCAGTCTCCCATATCAAAGGCGTGGGACACGACCCGTGATCCGGGTTTGAGTTGAGCCAGCAGATTCGGTTTGAGCTTGAGATTCACGTCGGGCAAGAGATACATGGTGACCACGTTTGCGGCCGAAAGATTCACCGTCAGAATGTCCTCGTTGCGAATTTCCGCAAGCTCTTGAACGCCCGCCTTCTTGATGTTTTCCCGCGACGTCCCGACGAGCTCCGGATCGATTTCGAAGCCGATTGCACGCGCCCCCTTTCGCGCCGCTGCAATAACGATCCTGCCGTCCCCAGAGCCGAGATCGTATACAACATCCCCTTTTTTGACTGCCGCCAACTCGATCATCCTGTTCACGACTTCCTGCGGCGTAGGAACGAACGGAACGATTTTCTTATCCAAGATCGAGTCCTGGGCAGCACTTACGCGTGGCGCTAGATGTAACCCGTCTGCGCTCAACCAAATCGAAACGGCAAATGCCATGGCGGCAACTGATCCGGCAACCATAAGTCTTGGCGATTTTTTCATATTCTTATCCTCACCCGACCGCAGTAGTATCGTGGTCCCGTTCAACGTCGATTACTTAACCACAAATTTAACCTCGTCGCTAGCGTCCAGTTCGGTCTTATGATCCGCTTCGACCACGCGAACTTTAAGGCTATGCATTCCGGGCTTCACGCCGGTAAGAGTGCCTTCTGAGCCCTCAAACATGCCCATCAGTTCGCCGTCGACGTAGGCATGGACATGGTGCCCCGTCCTGCCTTTGACGAGGGTAAAACGGATCGGTACCCGATCTCCTTTGAACTCCTGCCCCGGTTTAGGCGAGATGATCTTGATACTGGCCCCATTAGCCGGTTTCAGAACCGAGTCCGGTGGAATTTTTCCGCCATGTTTGGGCGACATATCCATGCCTTTCATGTGGTCATGTTGGGCCCCTGCCACAGCGGTCGCGAAACCCAAGCCCAGGCTTAACACCATCGCAAGTCTTAGATTCTTCATTGATTCTCCTCTTTGTTCAGTTAGACGATAATTTCGCTTCGATCATGGGATCCAACTCGGTCTCGTGGTCCGAGGCGGCGACACGCAACTCCAACACATGCCTCGGCGGCTGGACTCCGTTTGCAGTCCCTTGCTTGCCCTCGAACATTAAATCTTCACTATCCAGCGTCGCGTTAACCGCACCGACTGGTCAGTGATAATAGACTGCAAAATAGCCTGATCGCGATGGAATCAGCGTCAGGTTTGAGGAGGAGCGCGAATGTGAAATGGGTGGAAAAGTGATTCTTGCGGGATATTAGAATCGGAGAAAGAGGGCGGGTTGGCGAATGCGTTCGACGGCGAAAAGATCTGAACCAACGTTGTCAGTATAAGGAGGCAACCATTGGCAGCCGCCTGGAAAACGCAGTTAGACCCCTTGGGGGCCGGATTGTGAGGCTTATTCCCGCGATGGTCGTCGGCTTTTGTGCTACGTTGGGCTTGCCGATATGAGTCAAAGAAGTGATGGATCCGGTGCGGCGTGGAATAAAACAGAAAGAACAGAAAAACGCCGGAGTAAAGCAAATAAGCGGCGCGTGTGATTCCCGATTTCATAGGACACTTGCAACACGTGATCCTCTGCCGTTACTCGGTGCAACAAATTCCCCCTCACTACTGCGCGGACAATTGCTCGCAACTAACCCGGGTATCTTCTAATAAAAAGTTTCGGAGGTCTCAATGCCGCGGGGAGATTGCAAGCCGGCGCTGAGTAGAACCGTTATTCCTACGGGCAAAAGCGATAATCGTCTGTAGAGTAAGCGGCAACATAGCAGCCGTCGCAACTGCTTGACGGCTTTGAAGACCTCTTAGTCGCTGGCCGTGCGAGTTTCTCCCCTGCCGCCTTCAATGCTCGCGAACGGCGCCGGGATCGGTGTGAGGTGTGCTTTTATCGATACACCATGGCCTCATTCCTGTGCTTCTCAAGGGTAATTGAGCAGGCACGACAGCGCGAG
>JBFJTQ010000709.1:0-2174 GCA_041625275.1 Binatia bacterium
ATACGTGGGCACGCTTTCAAGCGGCATGAAGTGCCGGTTATCCATTGCCAAATGGCAGTTGCTGGAGCCCGGCCTCTTGCTCCTCGATGAGCCTTATGGCGTCCTGGACGGCAGCGGGGTAAACCTGCTCGAAGACTATTTGAAGGCCGAGTGCAAGAGCGGGAAAATTGTCATCATGGCTTCACACCATGTCGGGCGAGTGCTCCAGCTTTGCACCCGCGCCATCATCTTACATCAGGGCGAGTTGACCTTTAACGAGCCGCGGCAGCACCCGTGGGAGAGCTTCGATAAGGCCTTCGGCGCATACCTGCCCCACGGAGAATCATGCAGTTCTTGAAGCACGCCTATTGTTTGATTTGGAAAGATCTTTTGTTGGAGCTTCGTCGGCGCGAAAGCCTGCTGACGATGTTTTTCTTCGGCACGCTTCTTTTGTTCGTTTTTCATTTTTCTTTTGAAATTCCGCGCGAAAAGGTTCCCGAGATGGCCCCCGGCTTGCTCTGGCTCGCCTTCCTTTTCACGGGCACATTGGGGCTGACTCAACTATTTCAAGTCGAACGAGAGAACCATTGTCTGGACGCTTTGCTGCTTTCTCCCATCGATAGGGCAGCCCTTTACCTTGCCAAGGTTTTTTTCAATCTGCTCATGATGCTGCTCGTCGAGATCGTGGTCTTCCCGCTTTTCTGGGTACTGTTTAACCTGGAATCCTGGTCGGTGCTTCCCTCTCTCTTTCTCGTCGCCATGCTTGGAACTCTAGGCTTTTGCGTTTTGGGCACCCTATTCTCCGCCGTGACTCTCAAGGCGCGCGCCCGCGAGTTGCTGTTGCCGCTTGTGTTGTTCCCCCTCATGATTCCAGTGATCCTCGCCACGGTTCGTTCCATGGCGGTACTCCTGGGCGCGGGAGACACCGAGGAGGCCCTGTCCTGGATACGCCTGTTAATCGGCTTCGACGTCATTTTCCTAACCGCCGGCTTTCTTATCTTCGAATGGGTCATTGAAAGTTAGGAATTTCTGCCGGCCCGCTCGCGACGAAGTCTGAAACCAGAGACGCGCGCAACGCGGGGCTTAGAAGTCTTTTTTGGCACTAGGCACTTCTTAGCGTTAGCCATCAGCGGTCAGGCATCAGTTTTCAGCTCTGAACACTGGCAGTTTTTTTCCGAAGGCTGATCGCTGATTGCTAATAACTGATAACCATCTATGTCTTCCTTCGGCTTTCAAAAAATCAGCTCAACCAAAGACTGTGAGAAATGGCACACCTCTTGCGTTTAAACAGCGAAAAAAGTATTCACCGAACATATAAGCATCTCAGCGGCCAAGGCGGTCACAGTTTGTAGGTAGCGGGACAATATCAAAGTGAGTCTTACCTTCAATGAATTGATTTCATTTGGACAAAATCCCCCTTCCCCCTTTTCCAAAGGGGGAATTTGAAAATCTCCCTTAGCAAAGGGAGGTTTAGAGGGATTTTTGATTCGGCTCAAGACGACTTTGACACACCCCTGTTGCAGATAGACCTGATACGACTTCTCGAGTTAAGCTAAGGATATGGCCGACACCAGATCGCCGACAGCGGACCTGGACCCCTCTCCGTTCCAGGATTTGAGAAAGCAGACTCGAAGGCTCGAGCGTCTCTTGCTCGTCCTGGTTGGTATTATTGCCGTCCTGCCGACGGCCTTCTTCTTGATCCTCGGCTTGGGCCACTTGCATAGAGACGCGCGGCGCGCGGTCGAGCAAGTGAGGTTCCTGCTGGTAGAAGTCCACGTACAGAGCCCCGGACAGCGTGGACTCCCCACTCTGTTGCGCAAGGAGATGCAGCTCAACGGCATCTCCACTTTACACCTTATAGGACTGAGAAATCGCTCCCTGTTGAGCCTGGGCGAGCCGGTGAATTCTTTTTTTCCGATTCGAGTCAAGGCGGACTTGCCGGTGGCGCTCGAGCCTTTCACGGCGATATCGGTTGAAATGGACAGCGATCCGCTGCTGGCTCAAGCCGCGCGCGTTTTCGGCATCCATCTACTCGTTGCCGCAGTTCTAACGTTCCTACTTCATCGGTTTTTCATCCCCGCGCTCGAAAAGGCCATTGGGCAGCTCGAGGTAACGCAGGCGCAGTTGATACATTCCGAAAAAATGAGCGCCATCGGGGAGATTTACGCCGGGATCACGCATGAGATCAACAATCC
>JBFJTQ010000710.1:0-2171 GCA_041625275.1 Binatia bacterium
AACGGTCGACCAAATTGGGATCTTGGTCTCTTGGCGTGTCAGGCCTTCGAGCACTTGCACGAGTTCGTCGCGGTAGGGCTCTACTTGAGGGCTGTGGAACGCATAATTGACCGTCAGCATCCTGCAAAATTTGCCCTTCTGCTCCAATGCGTTCAAGATTTCCTGGAGCGCCTCGGTTTCGCCCGAAAGCACCAGAGAAGTCGGACTATTGATTGCAGCAATCGACAGGCGCCCGTTGTAGGCCATCAGCAAACTTTCCGCGTCCTCCAGCGACAACCCCACGGCCGCCATCTTGCCCCGCCCCGTGGCCCGTTGTAAGAGCCGTCCGCGATGAAAAACCAGCCGAACCGCCTGCTCCAGCGTGATCGCTCCGGCCACGCAGGCCGCTGCGACTTCGCCGATGCTGTGGCCTACGACGGCGTCCGGCTCAATCCCCCACGAACGCCACAGTGAGGCCAGGCCCATCTGCAAAGCGAATATCGCAGGTTGAGCGACCTCGGTTTCATTCAACCGCGAGCGAGATGCGTCCGCCGTCAATTCTGCCAACAAGGACCAATCGGCATGCGCGCGGAACAAGCCGTCGCACCGCTCTATGGCCTCACGGTACGCCGCTTCCTGCTCCAATAGCTCCCGGCCCATTGCATGCCACTGCGGCCCCTGCCCTGAGAAAACAAAGACTAGCTTGCTCTTACCGTCTTCCGCCCGTCTGCCGCTCCATACGCCGGGGGCAGCCTCGCCGTGAGCATAGGCTGCAAGCCGCTCGACGAAATCTATTCGATTCGCCCCAACGATGGCTAGCCGGTAGTCATAATGAGCCCGCCGGACACTGGCGGTATAGCAGATGTCCTGCAAACATTCGGCAGTTCCCTCACGTTCACCAAGAAACCCGCCCCAAGTCTGTCCTATGGCTTGTAGAGCTTCGCTGCGGGGCGCGGACAATGGCAGTAAGAATGGCTGATCTTGACCGGAGGCTTTGCTTTTGGCGTCGATGGTCTGCCTGAACTCTTGCAGGACCACGTGAGCATTCGTTCCTGTGACGCCGAAAGAGTTCACTCCAGCCACGGCAGGCTCGGCCCCTTCCGGCATGGCCTGCAAGCTCTGTTGGATTCTCAGGGGCAGTTTTTCCCATGGGATGTTAGGGTTGGGTTTCCTGAGATGAAGGCTGGGAGGAACGAGCCGATGTTTTAGGACCAAGGCCGTTTTGATCAATCCCGCGACGCCTGAAGCTGCCTCAGTGTGTCCGATATTTGTTTTAACCGAACCGACCATGAAAGGATGGTTCTCAGGACGCCCCTCGCCCAGAACGGCGCCCAGTGACTGCAGTTCCACCGGATCGCCCACAGCAGTACCAGTGCCGTGCGCCTCGATATATTTAACTTGGCACGGAGCGACTCCCGCTGAGCGATATGCCTGCCGCAGCACGGCCTCCTGCCCCTGCGGACTCGGAGCGACAAACAAACCAGCCTGGCCGTCGTTGTTGACGGCACTTCCAAGAATCAGAGCGTAGATTGGATCCCCGTCTGCAATGGCCCGCGGCAAAGGCTTAAGCAGAATTACGCCGGCGCCTTCACTGCGCACATATCCATTGGCGGCGGCGTCGCCGAATTTGCAGCGAGAATCCGGGGACAACATCTTTGATTTGGAATAACCGATGCTGATATGAGGCTGCAGGATCAGGTTCACCCCGCCCGCGAGGGCCAATTCGCTTTCACCGTCACGCAAGCTCTGGCAGGCCAGGTGCACGGCTACAAGAGACGAGGAGCAAGCGGTATCCACGGTAAGACTCGGGCCCTGGAGATTGAACACATAAGAAAGGCGCCCCGAGGCCGAGTAACGGCCCCCGCCCGTGGTGATGTAGAGGTCAATGTCGCGAGATGCGCTGTACATGCAGACTTCGTAATCGCCCGTCCACATGCCGATGAATACTCCGGTTTTAGTTTTCGCCAACCTATCTTGCACGATGCCTGCGTCGTCGAACGCCTCCCAGGCCACTTCCATGAGCAGACGCTGCTGCGGGTCGATGAAAGCGGCTTCGCGGGGAGAGATACCCAGCGAGTAGGGATCAAACTGGTCTAAGTTTTCTAAAAACCCGCCCTGTCTTGCTATAATTTTGCCCGGCGTGCCGGGCTTAGGGTCGTAGAGCGCATTCAAGTCAATGCGATCCGGCGGAA
>JBFJTQ010000711.1:0-2168 GCA_041625275.1 Binatia bacterium
GGGATGAGCCTAAAAAGTAACTGGAAGTTTGCTTCGTAAGCATTGAAAGATCCTTACTTTCGACTACAAGTTCCCCTCATTGGAAAAGAGGCGACAGGGAGGATTTTCCGGAGTTTTCTATCGATCTCATAATTTTTCCATAAACTCTGGGCGGAGCAATGGACTGCGCGATGAACTAAGAAGCCGACCGATTAGCCGCCTTACTTGTCGAGGACAAGATATTTCTTCTCGAGCGCCTGCCAATCGTCGAGGCCGACCACCTTGTCCCGGTCTCTGAACGTGGTCAAAACGTCGTCCATCGCCTCGGTCGTGCCTTCCCGTTTTAGTAAACCGAGGGCCTGTCTCATAGCGTAAATTCCGGCGCGCTGAGTTTCAGAGGGGTAAATTGCGATGCGGTAGCCCATTTTTTGAAGTCGCTCCACCGGCAGCATGGGAGTCTTGCCGCCTTTGAAAACATTAACCAAGAGGGGAATCTTCGGAAGGGCCCGCGGAATTTCTTCAAGTTCGGACTCGGACTGCGGTGCCTCGACGAAAATGGCATCGACCCCGAGCTTAGCAAACGTGAGGCCTCTCTTTATGGCATCATCTAGGCCATGCACTCCGCGCGCATCGGTGCGCGCGATGATGCAAAAATCGGGATCGGTGCGGGTAGCCAGAGCCGCGGCGAGTTTCTTTTCCATCTCGGGAAGGGGAATAACCTCTTTGCCCTCTAAATGGCCGCAGCGTTTGGGCGTGATCTGATCTTCGATGTGGATGGCGGCGACGCCGACTCGTTCGTATTCCCGCACAGTGCGCACCAGATTTATGGCATTGCCGTAGCCCGTATCAGCGTCGGCGATCACAGGTATTTTTACGGCGGACACAACCTGCGCGGCTCTTTCGATCACCTCGGACATGGTGACCAGTCCGATATCAGGGATCCCCATGCTGCGCGCCACGGCGCCGCCGCTCAGATAGGCGGTCTCGAAGCCGGCTTCTTCTACCAGCCGGGCCGAAAGGCCGTCGAAACAGCCGGGGGCAACGAGAAGCCTCTCGCGCTTGAGCAGGTTTTTGAATTCTTGTCGCGCAGCCATAGTATTCCTTTCAGACAATCTTACGAAGATTTCACGGCAAACAAGTCGGTGAATTGATTTACGGGCGTTCGCAGGAGCCGCTCGGAATCGAGACAGAGATCCTCGATCTGTCTGCATTGCGCGGCCGGCAGCCGTGCTGCCAGATTGGAGCGGAACTTGTCCACCAAGAGGGGCATGCCTTCGGCGCGCCGGCGCCTGTGGCCGATGGGATATTCGACCGCAATTCTCTCTGTGGACGAGCCGTCGTGGAAAAAAACCTGCACCGCATTGGCGATGGATCGTTTTTCCGGGTCCAGATAGTCCTTTGAGTACTGGGGATCTTCGACGCAAGTCATCTTAGCTCGCAGGTCGTCGATGCGAGGGTCTTTTGCCGTTTGGTCTTCGTAATGGTCGGCGTTGAGTTGACCGAAAATCAAACCGATAGCAGTCATGTACTGAATGCAATGGTCGCGATCGGCCGGGTTGTGCAGCGGGCCCGTCTTATCAATGATCCGAATCGCAGACTCCTGAGTCCTGATCGTAATTCTATCTATCTGCTCCAGGCGATTTTTAACTTGCGGGTGGAGCTGTATGGCGCATTCCACGGCCGTCTGGGCGTGAAATTCGGCCGGGAAGGAAATCTTAAACAGCACATTCTCCATCACGTAGGAGCCGAACGGCCGGCCGAGCGTGAATTCCTTGCCGCGAAAGAGCACGTCGTAGAAGCCCCAGTTCTTTGCCGACAGGGCTGAGGGGTAGCCCATTTCACCCTGGAGCGCCATGAGGGCAAGACGCACGCCGCGGCTGGTTGCGTCCCCTGCGGCCCAGGATTTGCGCGGTCCGGTATTGGGGGCGTGGCGGTAGAGGCGCAATGCTCCGCCATCGGTCCAGGCGTTGGTGATGGCGCTGAGCGTCTGGGTTTTGTTGGCCCCCAGCATGGCGGAGGTTACGGCCGCGGTTGCGACGCGAACCAGCAGCACGTGATCCAGGCCCACTCGGTTGTAGCTGTTATCGAGAGCCAGCACACCTTGGATTTCGTGCGCCTTGATCATGGCGTGCAACACGTCCCGGACTCTAAGTGACCTGCCCTTGTTTCGGCACAGATAATCCGCGACC
>JBFJTQ010000712.1:0-2149 GCA_041625275.1 Binatia bacterium
CCACCCGGGATTTGCGAGATGAGAATATCGGTTTTGACTTGGTTGTTGACTGCGCTTTCAAACTCGGCGTACTTCCGGCGCACACCGTAAAAGTAATCCGCGATCTCACCCAATTGGGCAAGATCCAGGCCGGTATCATGGGGAGTTCCCATGAGCGCGGCTACCAACGCCTCGGTGGCCGGCTGCGATGTTCCCTGGGAAAGCGGCGATAGTGCCGTGTCCAGAATGTCGGCTCCCGCTTCGATGGCCATCATGTAAGTAAAAGGCGCCAATCCCGCCGTGCAGTGCGAATGAAGGTGCAGCGGCAGCGGGATCCGCGACTTGAGTTTCTCGATCAATTCAGATGCAACGTAGGGAGCGAGCATTCCCGCCATGTCCTTGAGGCAAAGAATCTGGACTCCCAACTCCGCCAGCTTATCCCCGATGCGGAGAAAATAGTCGACGGAATGAACCGGGCTGATGGTGTAGCAGATGGTGCCCTCGACCAGCTTTCCGGTCTTGAGCGCTGACTCGATGGCCGTCTTCATGTTGCGTATGTCGTTCATCGCATCGAAAATGCGAAACACATCGATGCCTCCGGCTGCGGCCCGCTCGACGAACGCCTGGACGATATCGTCGGGGTAATTGCGGTAGCCGACGACGTTTTGCCCGCGCAGGAGCATCTGGAAGCGCGTTTTCGGCATCGCCGCTCGCAGCTTGCGCAGCCTCTCCCAAGGACATTCCTTGAGATAGCGCAAGCTGGCATCAAAGGTGGCGCCCCCCCATGTCTCCAGCGACCAGTAGCCAACCTGATCGAGTTTCGCCGCGATCGGCAGCATATCTCCCGTGCGCATCCGCGTGGCCAGCAAGGACTGATGCGCGTCCCTCAATACCGTTTCCGTGAGTTCGATTTTCGTTCCCATAATGACTTCCTGTTTTTCCGTTCCCTCAAAAGTAAAGCTCTGCCTGTTTTTCCTCCAGGCGATCTTTTTCCTCGGCGTCGATGACATACACGCCGTTTACCTTCCTGATTTTAGTGATGTCATAGAAAAACTCGGAGACCTCCAGGCCCTTCTCATACTCGTACATCTTGATCGCATCCCAGGGACAGATTTTCTTGTCCAGCCGGTCTTCCGATTCGGTCCCGACCAGCTGCAGCTGAAACCGTTTTGGCATGGCATCGGGCGGTACGGGCTCTCGGTTACTATCGTAAAGCCTGCCTCCATACTCGTAGAAGATCTCGCCGGTTTCTTTGTGCTCCTGCACCTTGGTGAGGTCATCGCTATAGCACATTTGGCACCCGATGCATTTATCGTTGTCGACAAATACCCGATACGGTTTGAGCCCCCCTTGCGGCACTTCTTCATAGAGGAGATTGATGCATCCTTCCACCGGGCAATGCGCTTCGCATAAGGGCGAGCCCGCGCAACTCGAACAGTTTTCATCCATCACGGCCAAGAGAGCCGTGCCCTTGCGTTTTTTCGTCGCTTCAGCCGCCATGAGGCTCTAACCTCGCTTTCTTCCAACGCGCTCTAATAAACAACAGCAGGGCAGCCACCAAGAACACCCAATAGAAGCGAATGAGGCCGACTCTTCCCCACTGCAACCAGTAAACGAAATTGGGGGACTCGGCGATCAATTTGCCGAGCGCCTCTTGCGCGCCCGCATAATCACGGGTCTTTTCCAGAACTTGTGCCAAGCCCTGAAGCGCCGCCTGATCCTGCGGGTTGGTTTTCAGCGCCTGCTCGAAGTCACTGCGCGCTTGAGCCCACCTTTCTTGGTCAACGAAAACCCACCCTCGATTGCTAAGAGCCGCGATGTAATCGGGGCGCAATGCTAAGGCTTGATCGTAACTCGCAAGCGCCTTGTCCAATTGCCCGTTCTTCTTATAAGCGGCTCCCAGGTTGACATAGGCATCAGGGGAATCCGGGCGCAGTCTGACCACCGTCGAATACTCCTTGATCGCCGCCTCGACGTTGCCCAGGACCACCAACTCAAGCCATCCGAGAAGCGTTCTTGCCTGGACATGATCCGGCTCGAGGCCAAGGGCCTGTCTGATGGCTTTCTCGCCTGCCCGCGGTTGGCGCATCCTCAACTTGGTAATCCCCAAAATGAATTGCAGATCCGCTTCTTGAGGATACTTAACCAATAGCGACTCGAGCGCCGCCTC
>JBFJTQ010000713.1:0-2146 GCA_041625275.1 Binatia bacterium
GAATTGCGATGAAAAACGGAAGGTACATCACGCCGAGCGCACTGCGTAGATAAAAGCGGTGCAGACCGACGAAGCCTCCACTCAGCCACAGCATATAGGCGGTGGAGAGGGACAATCCCCCGGTGGCCGCCCCGCTCTTCTTCTGTCTCCGGACGGTGATCATGGCGAGGAGCGGGATCACGATCAGTCCTGACCAATAAAGCCAGTGGGGCAGAACAAAGGTAAGGCTCGGCATCGGAGTCGTTTTCTCTCCCCTTCAAACGGCGATTCGTGAACGGGTACAGGGCATGGGCCCACCAGGATTTCGGTCCATGCCCCTACTGCGTCGAATCCACAGAGATTAGGTGGGTCGTGCCCGCATTACGACCACTTGAGCTTATGACCCTTGATCATGTCCGGGGTCACGTACCCCAGGCTGCCCGACATCATATAGTCGAGCTGAATCTTGAAGACGCGGGCGGCGTCCTGGTCTTTGTTGGCCCATTCGAACCACCGCGGCACCGCGAGCTTCGTGAACTTCTCAACATCCTCTGCGCTTAGCCTTGTAATCACACTCCCGGCAGCTTCAAATTTTTTCCAAGACTCCTGGTCGGCCTTTTGAATGCCGGCATGATGGATATTCGAGTAAACCTGGACTTCGTCCTCGACGAATTGTCTCATCTTCTTGGACAGCGCCTTCCACGATTTCATGCTCACGGTCAGATCCATTAAGTCGACCGGTTGGTAAATCGACATGAAGCCCGGTGGCCCCATGGAAATGTACTTGGTGACTTGGTGAAAGCCCAGAGCATAGTTAATCGCGGGGCCCACATAGTCTGCCACGTCGATGGTGCCTCGCTCTAAGGCCGGGAAAATTTCGCTGCCCGGCAGAAGCGTCGTTTTCGCGCCCGCATCCTGAAATAGTTCGGCGACAATGCCGCCAGGCAGGCGCATCTTGCGGTCCTTAAAGTCCTCAATCGAACGGATGGGCACCTTGGAGTGGATGATGTTGGGGCCATGCTGAATATGGCCTACGTAGTGCATGTCAGATTTGGCGAACAGTTTACGGGCGATCTCGCGCCCGCCGAGGGCGTAGAAAAAGACGT
Organism: Binatia bacterium; assembly: GCA_041625275.1. Classification (GTDB taxonomy): domain Bacteria; phylum Desulfobacterota; class Binatia; order UBA9968; family UBA9968; genus JBFJNS01. The sequence continues at coordinate 1,086 of JBFJTQ010000713.1, forward strand.
CCCATTCGTGCGGATTTCTCAGGCCCAACGGATAGGAACTCAGAAAAACAGCCGCCGGCATGCGCCCCGCCCAGTACAGCGTGAAAGGGTTCATGGCATCGAGCACTCCCTGCTTCACGGCGTCGAAAAGCTGGAATTCGCCGACCACTTCCTTGGCGCCGAAGGGTTTGAAGGCCAACTCCCCTCCGGTTTTTTCTATGACGCTGTTACACCAATTTTTGAAGATATCGAGGCCGATGCCCCCAGGCCATGAAGTTTGTATTCTCCAGGTTGTGGTTTTGGCCGCCGCGGTACCGATGTAAGGAAACCCCGCTACAGCCGCAGCACTCCCGCCCGCAACCACCGCAGTTTTGAGAAATCCCCTGCGCGACAACGCCGGGAGTTTTTCTCTTCTATCTGCTCCTTGCTTGCGCATAGCCTTGCCTCCTTTCGTCTGGGAAAACCTTTATTCGAATCGTCTTCTCCCTATTGTGATCCTACTTCTCTTTTTACTTTTTTTGAGTTGCCTAATGCAAAGGCACCTGGCGGATTCATCTCCAGCCCTTTTTGTGCCCCGGCCCCACTATCTCCCGTTGGGGTCCGAAGCAACGAAAGACCTGGGAAGCGACATACTGGCAAGGTTTGGTTAGCACCTCGTGAGGCGTGGTGGCCATCGAGGCACCAGCCCATTGACCACGGGCGGAAGGCGTGAATCTGTGGAGCACCCAAAAGTCGAGAAGCGTTAGGGGCACGACACTAACTTCCCGGAGTCGAATTTCATTGGATAAACGGATCAATTGAGCGCAGGGCTAAGCCTGGAGAGACAAAGGCACTCGAACGTAAAGCTTAACTAACCTCTGTGGTGCTTGGCCGGATGTGTGAGGTCTTGCCGTGCTTTTCGCTCTACCACCGGCGACAGCCGGCCCCCATCAAGCCACGGGAGCATTGCCTTCGGCTCGGCAGGCCCGACCCTGAGGAGCGATTCCTTAAACCAAATTCAAGTACGGGGCGTGAGTAAGTCTTCGCTCTTACATCGGTTCAAAGATGAAATACCACCATCTTGAGTTCGGTCATTTCTTCGA
>JBFJTQ010000714.1:0-2142 GCA_041625275.1 Binatia bacterium
TCGATAAGTTTGTAGCACAAGACCATCTTCTTCGTCATATCGACGCCTTTCTCGATTTGAGTGAACTGCGTCGTCATCTTGAGCCCTTCTATAGTGCGATGGGCCGACCTTCGGTTGATCCGGAGCTAATGATTCGTATGTTGATCATTGGTTACTGTTTCGGTATTCGCTCGGAGCGGCGCTTATGCGAAGAAGTCCATTTGAATTTAGCCTATCGTTGGTTCTGCCGTTTGGGTTTGGAGAGTGCCGTGCCGGATCACTCGACGTTTTCGAAGAATCGGCATGGGCGATTTCGGGAGAGCAAGACATTTCGTTTTTTGTTTGAGGAAGTGTTGCGCCGCTGCATGGGGGAGGGTTTGGTGAAAGGGGAAGGTTTTGCCACGGACGCCAGCATCATCAAGGCCGATGCACACCGGCAACGGGGAATGCCGGGTGATGATGATATCGATTGGGGTAACCCCGAGGCCGCGACGCGACCGGTGCGGGAGTATCTGGCGGGCTTAAACGAAAGCTATCAACCAGAGAAACCGCCAAAAGCGATCTCGCTCACCGACCCGGCGGCAACCTGGACGGCGGCAGGCGGTCCTGCCTTTTATGCCTACTCGACGAACTACCTGATTGACCTTAAGGCGGGGATCATTGTTGATGTCGAAGCCTCCGCAGTCAATAAAGCCGCCGAGGTCATTGCCACTCAAAACATGATGGAGCGGGCGGAAGCGCACTTCGACTTGAAGCCTGCGCATCTTGTGGGGGATACGAACTACGGCACTGCGGCGATGCTCGGCTGGTTGGTAGAAGAGAAGCAAATTCTCCCACTCGTTCCAGTGCACGACAAATCCCAGGGCAAAGACGGGCGGTTTGGTCGTTCGGATTTTACCTGGGAGGGAGACGCCGACCGTTATGTGTGTCCGGCGGGCAAGCTGTTGCAACGATATCGGCGCAAGTTCAAAAACAAGCGTAGCGGTGTTACCAAAGCCAACACTGTTTATTATCGCGCCAGCAAATTCGACTGCGGACCTTGCCCGCTGAAGGCGCGGTGCTGTCCCAAGGATCCCGCACGCAAGATCGTACGCTCCATACACGAAGACGCACGAGACGTGGCCCGAGCATTAGCCAAGACCCAGGCTTACGCACAATCACGCAACGACCGAAAGAAAGTTGAGATATTGTTTGCGCACCTCAAACGCGTGCTCAAGTTAGATCGTCTACGACTTCGCGGAATGAGCGGAGCGAACGATGAGTTTCTGCTGGCCGCAACCGCGCAAAATCTTCGAAGATTGGCCCAGTTGCTCGGGCAACCGCCGCCGAGTTATAGGATAGGTGCGCCTGCTTGACAGGAATTCACCCCAATTCACCACTTCGATCCATCATCCGAGTCGGATGATGGGCTGAAAACAAAAATAGCTGTTCATTCTCACCTTCCCCATCGCCGCTACCTCGTTTCACGCACCCACTTTTTCAACACAATGTGTGCCACGAGGCACGAACAAAGAAAGGAGGTTTTGAAAGTGCTGTAACTCTAGTAGAGATGGAGGTAGGCCCTCCAAAGCCGCCCTGCAGGGGGAGGCTTTAAACAACCCTAAGCTGCTTTGGTAAAGAGCCAAGGTGGTGAGCGTTAGGGAAAAGGCGTCGCCAAAGGCGTCATGTGGGATACAGTGAGACGAGCGCAAGCGAACCACTGATGAAGCATCGAAAGAAAAATCGAGTGACATCAAAACCGAGTCTTATTCTGTGGCTTGGGAGGAATCCAGCGGATGCCTGTTGATTGGCTGGGTGGTGTCCGGTGTGAAGGTGGCGTGACGCTGTATCAGGCTCTATTAGGGAACGTGGGAACCCGTCGTCTGGATGTCAAGGGAGAAGTTCAAGTGGTTAACGCCACAAGGGCGAGCGTACCGATGCCAGGCACGGGGGCGGAGCAACCCGTACTAGCGATGAGGCGGAGTAATGTCCGTGGAGCGAAGGGGTTGCGTCATTCAGTCTTGGTTATGGGTCAACCCGAAAGGGGAGGAACTCATGGATAAGACAAAGCCGTTTGGTATTTCCAAGCGTGCCGTATGGGAAGCGTACCGTCGGGTAAGGAAGAACGGCGGTGCGGCCGGAGTAGACCGGCAATCGCTGGAGGAATTTGAGCAAGATCTAGCA
>JBFJTQ010000715.1:0-2134 GCA_041625275.1 Binatia bacterium
CACCCTGGTTGCAGCCATTGGGGTGGTGCGCATGCCTGATCTTTTCACGCGGCTTCACTGTTCGACGAAGTCTGCGACCCTGGGAGTCGGTTTTATGATGGTGGGCGCCGCAGTTCATTTCAATGAAGCCTCACTCTGGGCGCGCGCGCTTGCTGTTGTGTTGTTCTTTTTCGCCACCGCGCCGGTAGCAGCGCATATGATCGGCCGGGCAGCTTATTTTTCCGGAGTTCTCCTGTGGCGCGGCACGCTCAGCGACGAGCTGAAAGGCCGGTACGACGCGACAACGCATAGCTTGGCGAGCCCAGAAGAGGCCGGCACAAGAGAAGACAAAATCAATGGGAACGCATAGCGGCCTTCCCTTGTCATCACATTTTCCGCACCCTGGAGCTCGAACGCAACCGTCCGAGCCAGGGTTTAAGCTGCATCAGCGATTTACGCAGCGCGGGCAAACCCGTCCTTTGACGATTTTCAAAAATAAACTTGCCGACCTGAACGTTTCTCCCGCTTCGGTTTTTCAACGGGCGGCAACCAGCGATTTGATAAATCCGCTCTGATCCAATTCTCTTACCAAGCGGCTGTCGGTGAAGTCTTCCGGGTTCGCTCCCTTGGCCTTTGGGTTTTGGCTCTCCAAACTCTGCAGCAAGCTTACAATTCCAGCCGGATAGGGTGGGATATTGAACCCGCTTTTGATAACCATCTCGTAGGTTTCTTCCAGCACTTCGCGGTCATTGGTGCGGAAATATTTTCCCATGGTTTTCATGGCAAAGGCCTTGTCTTTCTGCCCGCGGACCGCGCCCTCGATGTAGGCCATGAGAAAACGCCGCGTCAAATCCTCGTTGGACTTTAGGAAGCTGCGTGTCGTCACCAGGCCATTGACATGATATTCGACATCGAGCTTCGAGAGGTCCAGTAGCTCTTTCAGCTTGAGCTTCCTCGCTTGCAGCGTCGCCGGCGGGCTGACGGCGGCCGCGTGAATCTTCCCGGCGACCAATGCGCTCACGGTTTCAGCCGGCCCGCCCGTCTGCACCATCGTGATGTCGCGGTCCGGATCGATGCCATAGCGGCGCAACGCGATTCGCGAGGCGAGGTCCGACTGGGTTCCAAAGCGTGTTGCGCCGAAAATCTTGCCCTTCAGATCCTCCATGCGGTTAATGTTAGGCTGGCTGAAGATCCACCAACTGAACTTCTTCGCGATGCTTGCAATGATCACGGTGTCCGCGCCGGCAAGATGGGTCTGGATCGGGCCTGCGCCGCCGGCTTGAATGATGGGCAGCTCTCCCGACAACATCGCCTGAAGAGCCAGCGAGCTACCTGGGATACTTATGACCTCAACGTTGAGGCCGTGCTTCTCGTAGTAGTTCCCTTCTTTGGCCAGCCAAAGGGACATCTGCGTCGCCGACGCCGAACCTCCGCCAACGTGAATCTTGTCGAGCCTTCTTTCCTGGCCAAACGAGGCGGAAGAATAAAAGGTTACCAAAAGCAACGCGCAGCAGCCTGCGAGGCGGTACCGAATCATTTTTTCCCCCTTTCGTTTCATGGGACGAAGTTTTCTTTGATGAGCATCGATCGTGAAAACAACAGAAACGAACCCAAAGGTAGCGTTGACCGCTTTGAGACGTTCAACGATGGCCGGGTCTCCTGCCCGATACTTGTGGTGACGGCGGCTCGTCACAGTTTCAGGGCCGTAAGCACCGCGCCCATTTCATAGAGCGCTGCGGCATGATTCTGCTCGCCAAGACAGGATTACGCGGCGTTTCGTGACCGCAAGCGGCTCGGAAACCACCCGGTAGCCCCCAAACCGCCACAGACCATTACAATACTCCCCGCGGTTTCGTCAACCGGTTTGGTGAACACTCACGTTGATATCCCGGCGGATCGACGACGGAGCATCGCCCGTCGCCAAGAATCTGGCTTGCGACTTCGCTCAAATCTGCTAACACATTTAGTAAGGGTTTATCGTTACAATGCCCGAGCAGGACTCTGACAATTCCAAACTTTGCGCGTTCGTTGGGCGTTTAGACCAAAGCCAGATCGTAAGGGAGATCGTTTATCGCGATGGTAATCCGTATTGCTACCGTTGTATTGAGCCTGGCCGGTGCACTTGCGCTAATCCTGGGCTTGCTCTTCTGGACCG
>JBFJTQ010000716.1:0-2105 GCA_041625275.1 Binatia bacterium
GCCCCAGGATCCTCAAGAAACTTTCACTGCGAAACCGGGTGCAATCGGCCGTAGAGCCTCGACCGGCAGGCCGGGGTTGTGCGCGGCATCATCGTGGGAGGGGATCATGGCGGCTAAAAAGACGTATCTGGTGCCCATCGATTTTTCCAAAACAGCGCAGAAGGCGCTCGCCCATGCGGTTCAATTGGCCCGCGATCATCAGGCGAAGCTGCTTCTGCTTCACGTGATTACGGCATCGAGCGCCATGGTTCCATTTCAGGTGCGTGACGATTATTTCACTTCGCTTGAAAACGAGGCCCGGGCCTACATCAATAAGCTGGTCAAACGTCACCGACTTACGCCCAAGAATCATCGCGTGGTGCTCCTGCGCGGAAACAACGCTGCCCAATTGATAGCGGATCAGGCGAAAAAATCCCGGGTCGCGATGATCATAATGGGTTCCCATGGTCACATGGGAATGTCGCGCTTGATACTGGGGAGCGTGGCCGAACAGACCCTGCGCTACGCTGCCTGCCCGGTGTTGATCGTCAAGAAATAGTCGCGGATGCCGCAGTTAAAATAAGCGCAGAGCGAGGCACGAGAGCGAACCGTTTCAATGCGTCCTTGGTGCTTTGCAGTGCGCTTTTTTTACCTCGGGCATTCACTCCAGTAACCAATTCTGCAGCGAGCTACAAGGCAGAGGACCATATTGCGTCGCTCCGGAGAGATCACCTTTCGCTGGCTCCTAGACGTGAGAAATCCGCGCTAGCGCGGAATCCGGGGTCGTTAGCTCAGCGGTCCGACCAACGCTCTACGGCTCGCTTCTCGACATAGCCGGGCTTGTTTCCGCGCTTGGATTCCACTCGCAACCAGTCGCCCTCGGCGCGGACCACATTGACTTTGATATCCGCGGGCAGTCTTGCAACGACCTTATACTTTAGTCCAGGTCCTTCTCTCAGGTCGGTTTCGATCTTGGTGATGTACGCTCCGCCGATGGCGGCATCGGTCCTGTCCATCCGGGCAGTCGGTTGATCCTGGAGCGGGCGGGCATAGCGCTCGCTGATATATCCCGGCTGATTGCCGTGCTTGGATTCGACTCTTAGCCATTGTCCCTCGCGAGCCACAACATTCACCTTGATGCCCCTGGGTATCGTCGTAACCACTTGATATTTGGTCCCTGGACCCCGGCGGACATTGACGTCAGCCGTGGTGAGATAGATTCCCGGAATCGGCTCGGCCGCCGCCACTTCGATCAGCGCGAGCAGCAGCATCAGCGCCAGCCACCGAACCCAGACTATTGAGTACTTCTGGCATAAACTTACATAACTCATTGGCGATTCCTCCTCGGGTAATGGCTCATGATTTTCGCTCTTGCCTGACTACTTCTTCTTCCACGTTCCCTGGCTATCCTGGATCCACCAACCGCCCTTTGCCTGTTCGATCCAGCTTCGGGCAAATATGCGTTTGATTCTGGGCACGGCCTCTTGCGGAATGTTGTTCGCCCTGGCGATCTCAAGATAGAGAGACTCACGGTCCCGGTTTTCGGCTTCCACCAATTGTTGGACCTCGGCGCGTTGTTTAAGGCTAAGACCTTCGGTCGTGCGCACTGTCAGCAAGCCGTCCTGAGCAATCCCTACGTTGCCCCGGTCCATGTGCGGTTTGATGGCGTCGCTGCGGTTTTTGATCGACTCCTTGAGCGCGCGGATAGCAGGGTTCGAGACATTGATGTCGGCCTCTTGTGCATGGGCCTGGCTGGCGAAGCCCACAAGTGCCGCCGTCTTGGCCGGTTTTGGGATCTCACTCTGCGGCCGCTCTTTTTTCGCCGGTTCCCGCGGCTCGCCCCAAGTCTCCTTCACGATCTGGTCGGCCGCCCGCTCCACGGCGGCAGCCGGAAAGTAGATGTTTACCGTCACGCAGGCGCTAACCACGAACGTCAATAAAAAACAGGTTTGCTTCAACATCGTTCCTCCATGCTTATTTGATTTGCGGTTTGTCAGTTTTCTTTATGCGTTCAAGCCGCCGCACTAATTCAGAAAAGCCGATCTCTTGCGTGTGGCTGATGATGTTGACCGTTGGCGGCAGTAGGCTGCCGACGACGAGGAACTCCTTGCCAGCTTTGCTCTCGA
>JBFJTQ010000717.1:0-2083 GCA_041625275.1 Binatia bacterium
CCTTATCCCGGCAAATCGGCTTGGCCATAGATAATGCGCATCTATACGAAGCAACGATGGAGATCAACCAGAACTTGAACAGAGAGGTCGAGGAGCGCAGACGGGCAGAGCAGCACCTTGCGGAATTTACCGCGATGGTTGTTCATGATCTTCGCTCCCCCTTATCGAACGTGGTTTCGGTAACCGAATCCATTGCGGACGGGCTTTTCGGGCCTGTTTCGCACGAACAGAGTGAATGGCTGTGGAAGATTCACACAAACTGCAAGAGCTTAATCGAGCATGTCAGCGATTTTCTCGATCTATCGAAAATGGAAACCAATCAATTCGAGCTGGTCAAGAGGCCGGTGGACCTAAGGGCCCTGATTCATGAGAGTCTTGTGGAGTATTCCATTCAAGCAGACAAGAGAAACATCCTTCTCAAAGCCGATCTCGATTCCCCTTTGCCAACGCTGCCCGTGGATGCGCGGTGTGTGAACCAGGTTGTGGGCAATCTTTTGAGCAACGCGTTGAAGTTCACCTCAGCTGGAGACGAGATCGAAGTCGGCGCCGGTATCAACGGTTGTGCAGAAGTGACGATTTGGGTCAAAGATTCCGGTGTGGGGTTTCCGCAGGAGGAAATAAGTAACCTTTTCGAAAAATACCACCAACTCTCCAGCGGTAAGAACTCCCATCACAGAGGAACGGGATTGGGATTGGCCATCTGCAAGAGAATTGTCGAAGCTCACGGCGGACGAATATGGGCCGAGAGCGAGCTCGGACGAGGGAGCACATTCTATTTCTCGCTGCCCACCGGTGAATTGCGTCGAAGTTAGGCCCTTCATTTCGTTTCCTTTGATACCAGGCATCGATTCCCGTCGTGCCAACACAAGCCTTTCCACCCGCACGACGAAGCCTTCTGCAGACCCTTTGGTATAGCGATCCACCATTAGGGATCCGCATTCGGGAAGTAGGCACCGGTGTTGAGAGCTGAAGACGTATAGCGGACCGCTGACCGCTAATGGTAAAGAGTGCCAAACGCAAAAAAAAGACTCTATAACGTCGCGGTCTTGTGTATGCGCCGCTCCGGGTTTCTGCGTTTTCTTCCCCTCGATCTTAGCTAAACCTGCAGCAACTGGGCGCGACGCGACTTTGGCAGAGAGGTATGACTATTTCTCCCGCTTGCTAAGGCTTGAGTTTACACTGGCATTAGGCCGTGTTTTTTTTGCGGTCTTTCTTCCTTTTTGCCGCGCAGGACATCAAGGGACCGGATTAGCCGGGTACGTGTTTCGGAAGGCCGAATAGCGGCTTGGGCAAACTGTTTCGATAGGGCCTCGAACGGACCGCTGAACCGATCGGAGAATTCAAGGATTTTTTCCTTGCGGGTCTTTTCGGGGTCAGCGGACTGCTCAATCTCCCGTCTGTACAGAATATTGACTGCTCCGCCCCCGCCCATCACCGCCAGCTCCACGCTGGGCCAGACAAACAGCTGGTCGGCACCCATTTCTCGAGTGCACATGGCCTGTTTGGCGCCACCGTAGCCCTTGCGCATAATGATGGTAATCTTTGGCACCGTCGCTTCGGCGTAGGCGTACAGCATCTTCGCCCCATGACGAATAATGCCTTTCTGTTCCTGTTGCTTGCCGGGGAAGAAACCGGGGACATCCATTAGCGTAATAATGGGAATATTGAATGCATCACAGAAACGGATAAAGCGCGCGGCCTTGTCCGAGGCGTCCACATCGAGACTCCCTCCTAGAAACATGGGTTGGTTCGCAACAATGCCCACCGGAAGGCCATCGAGCCAGCCCAGCCCGATGACGAGATTGCGCGCAAATTTGGCTTTTAGTTCGAGGAACTCATTATCGTCAACGATCGCTTTGATCACGTGTAGCACGTTGTACGCTCGGCGCATGTCGTCCGGGACAATGCTGTCAAGGGTATCGAGTGAACGTCCGGGATCGTCTCGTGTTTCCCTGCGCGGCGGAGGACATTCGAAACTGGACGGCATGTAGCCAATCAGGCGGCGGATCATAGACAGGCACTCTTCGTCGTTTTTCGCGATTAAATCCGCGACACCAGAGACTTCGGAGTGAATTTTCGTCCC
>JBFJTQ010000718.1:0-2075 GCA_041625275.1 Binatia bacterium
GGCTGGGTAACGCTTTTTTTCCACAGGCAAGAAGTTTAACCCGTCGTGCCGTGTTAATTCTAGTGGCTTCCAGCCGCCCTTCAACCGGTGCGGATAGGTTAGCGCGTAGGCGATCGGGATACGCATGTCGGGAACGCCAAGTTGCGCAATGATGGAGCCATCCTGGTATCGAACCATGGAGTGAACCACGCTTTGCGGGTGAATGACCACATCGATCCGCTCCGGATCCATGTCGAATTCCCAGTGCGCTTCAACGACCTCAAGACCCTTGTTCATCATGGTGGCCGAGTCGATCGTGATTTTGCGTCCCATCTTCCAATTGGGGTGCTTCAAGGCCTGCTCTATGGTAACCTTGTCCAATCGCTTCAGCGGCGTCCTCAAAAACGGCCCCCCCGACGCTGTCAAGATCAGCTTATCGACTTCCTCCTGTCGGTTGCCCTGCAAGCACTGGAAAATCGCGCTGTGCTCGCTATCGACCGGTAGCAATCGTACGCCCTTTTCTTTGGCGGCTTTGACGAAAATCTCTCCCGCCATGACTAGCGCCTCTTTATTGGCGAGGGCGATCTCCTTGCCCGCGCGAACGGCCTGAAGCGTCGGGATCAGCCCGGCCCCGCCCACGATGGCTGCGAGAACGACATCGACGCCGCTTGCCGTCGCCACGGCGCTTGCTCCCTGTTCGCCCCACAAGACCTCTACCCGGTGACTGCCCAATAGTTTGCGCAGGCGCGGCACGTCTTTTTCGTTCTTGATCGCAACACACTTCGGGGCAAATTCCTTGATTTGCTGCACAAGTCGTTTCAAATTTTGCCCCGCGACCATGCCGAAAAGCCTGAACCGGTTGGGAAATCGACGGACCAGATCCAAAGTACTCAGGCCGATGGAGCCCGTGGATCCGAGCAAAGCTATTGATTTCATCAATGAAACACTTTCAGATAAGCCGTCGTGAACGCCGCCGGAAAAATCAAGCTATCGATCCGATCCATAACTCCTCCATGCCCTGGAAGCATTGTGCCGGAATCCTTCGTGCCAAAGGCGCGCTTGATGCAGGACTCGAACAAATCGCCGATCTGCCCCAAAACGCTGAGGATGGCGGCGAGCATTAGCGCCTCTGATAAACTCACCCCGGTCATCAGTAACATTCCCGCAAGCCCCCCGGTGACCATACTACCCACAACAGAGGCCAGCGCACCTTCAACCGTTTTTCCCGGGCTGATTCGCGGTGCTAGCTTTTTGGTTCCCATGCGCTTTCCGATGAAGTAGGCCATAGTATCTCCCACCATAATCACCGAGAGCACAAAAAACACCCACGCCCTCCCTTGAGGAAGACGAAAAAGCAACATCCAATGTGGCAGGAGATAACCGAGATAAAAGGCTCCAAGCAACGTCCAGGCTATGCGAGTCAGGCGCTCATCCAATTCCCCGCCCATAAAGAGAAAAACCGAAAACAATAGGGTCAATAGCAGCCCTAGGCCAATTTCAAGCATGGCATCCGGCGCCACAATCAAACTGGCCAGAGCAATGCCGAAAGACACGCCCAGGAGCTGATCCCGAACCCGGCCCCGAAACACTATGATAAAATATTCGTGCAAGGCGGCAAGCGTGAGCAATACTACGGCACTCAGAAAGAGCCAAGGCTGCCCCCAGCCGACGACAAAAATCAGCAGCGGAATGCCGACGCTCGCCGTAGCGAGCCTGGACTTAAGATTTGCTTCCACCCGCGACCACAGACGACCGCGTCGCTGTCAACAGTTGCTCGTCTGTCCTACCGAATCGCCGGCGCCGCCGCTGAAATTCGAGGAGTGCCTGTAAGTATTCTTGCTCACGGAAATCAGGCCATAGGGTGGGCGTCACGTAGAGTTCGCTGTATGCGATCTGCCAAAGATAGAAGTTGCTGACACGCATTTCGCCACTTGTGCGGATCAAAAGGTCCGGGTCCGGCACATCGGGTGTATCCATGTATGCCGAAATGACTTCTTCCGTGATGTCCTCGGTTCGGTACTCGCCTTGCTGGATGCCGCAAGCCAGCCTTCTGGCCATGCGCACGATCTCGTCCCGGCCACTGTAACTCAGCGCCA
>JBFJTQ010000719.1:0-2071 GCA_041625275.1 Binatia bacterium
CGAATTGGGGCTGAGTTATTATTCGACAGAGGAAATCGACCTTGCGCCTCTGATCAAGGAGCAAGTCCTGCTTGCCCTGCCTACCCGTCCGCTGTGCGTAGACGACTGCCGGGGGCTGTGCGGCGGTTGTGGCGTCAATCTTAATCTTGAGAAGTGCGTTTGCGGGGTTCTGCCCGGTGATCAACGGATGGAGCTTTTCCGGACGCTCAAAATCGGTCGTTAGCTCGTCCAAAAATATATCTCAGTTGAATTTGAATCTACCGGTCATCGGTAGGGAAAGATAGGATTAAGCTTATGCCAGTACCGAAGAGAAGAACTTCCAAACGCGTCAAAAACCAGCGCCGGTCCCATGATGCTCTGACCAAGCCGCAATGGAGTTCGTGCCCCAAATGCGGCGAAACAGTCTTGCCCCACCGAGCTTGCCGTAATTGCGGCTTTTATCGTGGCCGGGTCGTTCTTAAGACCGAAGAGAGCCAATAACCTCTCTGATTTAACATATGGCAAAGGTCGCGGTCGATGCAATGGGAGGAGATCATGCTCCCGAGGTCGTGGTGGAAGGGGCCCTGCTAGCCGTTCACGAGCTTGGCTTGGAAGTGGTTCTAGTAGGGCAAAAGGAGGCGGTCGAGCGAGAGTTTGCACGCCATGCCAAGAGATTTCCTCCCCTCACGATTGTTCCGGCTGCTCAGGTCGTGGCCATGGACGAGTCGCCGAGCATCGCCTTGAAGAAGAAAGATTCGTCTATGCGAGTCGCGTTTGAAATGATGAAACGTGGTGAGGTGCAGGCCGTAGTGAGCGCGGGTAACTCCGGAGCCATGATGGCTACGGGGATGTTGGTGGCGGGACCGTTGCCCGCCGTCGGGCGACCGGCCATTCTCATTGTTGTGCCCAGCGCGGCGAAAGGCACCGTCATCATTGATGCCGGCGCCAACGTTGATTGCAAGCCGCGTCACCTGCTGCAATTCGGCATTATGGGCTCCGTCTATGCGGAGCAAGTGTTGGCGATCGCCAAGCCCCGGGTCGGCCTATTGAGTAACGGCGAGGAGGAAACTAAAGGCAATGATTTGACGCGGGCCGCCGGCGAGCTGTTGACGGCAGCTCCGGTGAATTATATCGGGTACGTGGAGGGCCGCGATATCTTCAATGGCAAGGTTGACGTCGTCGTGTGCGATGGATTTACCGGCAATGTTGCGTTAAAGACGATGGAAGGCGTTGCGGGTTTTGCGGGTGAGGTATTGAAAAGCGCGTTTCAGAATAGTCTTTCCAGCCGACTGGGCTATGTGTTCGCGCGCGCTTCTCTCCGTCAGGCATATCGTAGACTCGATTATGCGGAGTACGGTGGCGCCCCGTTGTTGGGGCTTGACGGCATCGCCATCGTCGCCCATGGAGGCTCGAGTCCGCTGGCGATCAAAAACGCGATTCGGGTTGCGCGCGAATTTGTGTCTCACGATGTGAATCGCCATATCGGGGACGCCTTGGAAAGCGTGGTGGCGGGGATGGGAAAGGAAACATTGCCGCGAAAGATCTGGCAGCGGCTCAGGTCAAAAATCGAAGGTCCTGATGAAGCACCGCCTCCGGGAAGGGAAGGAAAGGAAAAGGAAAGTGGCGAATAACGGCTGCCTCGCTGTTGTGTTTCCGGGTCAAGGCGCGCAGTATGTGGGAATGGGCAAGGATCTGTGCGAGCAATTTCCCGTGGCCAAGCAAGTTTTCGCCGAGGCGGAAGAAGCCCTCGGGTTTTCACTCAGTCAGCTCTGTTTTTTCGGTCCGGAGTCCGAGCTCAGGCTCACCGAGAATACCCAGCCCGCCATCTTGACCATGTCCATCGCAGTCCTGCGCGTATTGGGATCGGAAACGGGATGGCACCCCGTTTATGTCGCGGGCCATAGTCTCGGCGAGTACAGTGCGTTGGTTTGCGTCGGGGCCCTAGCGTTCAAGGACGCCGTCGAAGTCGTACGACAACGCGGGCGACTCATGCAGCAGGCCGTACCGGCTGGTGCCGGAGCCATGGCGGTGGTCATGGGCTTGGACAGTGAAACTGTGCGAGTACTTTGCGAGGAGGCCAGCCAGGGGGACG
>JBFJTQ010000720.1:0-2053 GCA_041625275.1 Binatia bacterium
AGCTGTCAAAGAATGATAAAGGGCTTTTGTCCGAGATGCGAGGTGAATTGTTTGAAATTAATGCGGATGTGGACGGCTTGACCCAGATCGTCAAGGGGCAGGTCGCCAATACGCAGTTTCGCTTCGTGGAAGGCTCCCAGGGCATTGAAGCGGTTGCCACCATCGGACTGCTCAATCTCGCCCTCGATTCGTTCTCGATGAAGGCGAGTGAGACGCGCGGATTCCCTCCCGGCACGAAGGTCGGGCCGTACAGTGTTCTCGACGAGGGTCACTTCACAACGGTAACGACGCCGCAAGGCAAGGTGTTTCGCTGCACGACGATGCTGGTCCAGGAAGAAGGGGCGGGGATACGCTGCGAGCCGTTTGGGAATTAGGCGCCAACAGGCAAGGAGTTCAAGGTCCAAGAGTTTGAGGTTCAAGGAAAGGATCGGACGGAGCGTTGAAGCTGGAACCTTGAATGCTTCTGCCTATCGTGCGCTTTTCGCTACACTTAACTTCATCTTGTCCCCAGTGGTTTTTTAAATCGCCGCCACGTTCCGCTCCAATCGCACCCGCAGGCTTTGCAGTGCCACTCGGCCATGCCTTCCCAATCCTCGCGGTCGGCGAGAACCGCCTCGCCTCTGTCGATGGCCCTTTGGCGCTGGCGCGTCGGGAGACCATGGACGATGGGAACTGCATCCGGTGATTTACACGCGGGGCAAGCGGGATGTTTCTTGGCGCGGGTAATCCGTCCGGCGGTTTTCTTGTGCGCCATGGGAATCCGGACTGCGCCCAGCCATCAAAGCGTTTTGCGCACTTCCTCGGAGACTGCCACGAGCGAGCGGGCCTTGGCGTCGGCAAGTTCGCGGCTGATGGTCATCAAGCCGCAGTCCGGAGACAGCCACAGATTCGCCGGATCGACATATTTGAGCGCGGCGCGCACTCGTTCGACCACCGTCGCCACAGGGGGAACGGGGGTGTCGCCCGGATCGACGCAGCCAAACATGATATTGCGGCCTTTGCAGATGCTCAACACGGCGGGATCATAGTTACTGCGCGCGAATTCAACGGCAAACCCACCGATCCTCGTCTTTATCAACGCCTCTAGCAGTTCGGGATACTCGTACTCATGCTGATGCCCGGCGCCGCCGGGGTAGCCGTAGCAGAGATGCACCAGAGTCGGTACGGTGATGCCTTCGAGACAAAGATCCAGGGCGCGGGCGCCATACTCGAAGACTTTCTCGTGATAGCGGGTCATCGCGGGTTCATCGATCTGCAGCACGTCGCAACCCGCGGCCTGCAAGTCGCGCAGTTCGGCGTTGATGGCTGCGGCCACATCCATCGCCATCGCTGGCTCATCGTGGTAGGTCTCGTCGAGGGTGCTGTCGATGACCGTCATCGGACCGGGCACGGCCATTTTCACGGGCATATGAGTGTGCGCCTTGGCAAATTTCAGATCGTCCACCACGGCAGGACGGCGCCGGGAGATTTCCCCCACGACCCGCGGTACGAGTCGATTCTGCTCGCGCCGGCGATAGATTTTCTTGCTACCCTGAGCCGCTAGATCAATGCCTTCGAATGCCGCGAGGATATGGTTGATGAAATGCGGCCGGCGCTGCTCGCCGTCGGTCAGCAAGTCAAGGCCGATCTGTTCCTGTGTCCGTAGGATCACACGCGTGGCGTCGTCCTGGGCTTCTTTCAAGACGGCGCCTTCCAGGCGAAAGGTGACCTGGCTGCGCTCTTGGACGGCGAGCCAGGCTGGCCGCGGAAAACTTCCGACGGTGGTGGTGGCGATGGGGGGAAGCTGCATAAGCTCACCTCTGCAAAGGGATTTGTTTTGTCTTCTATACGGGCAATATATGCGGCTCTTGAGAAAGACAAGACGGATAGTCTGAATTGTTGGCGCAATCCATGAAGCGCAACGCAAGTTTATTGACAGCGGCGAAATTTTCGGATTACGTCGTTAGTATCAAATTGGTGAAGGAGAACTTATTCAGTGAGCTATGACGATCGCAGCGTGAAGCCGATGAGCGCCAGTCTGATGCGGGCACGGATCGCGACAAAACTTCTGTCG
>JBFJTQ010000721.1:0-2047 GCA_041625275.1 Binatia bacterium
ACTGCTTCATGGAGGGGGGATTGACGAACCCAAAGAAGTCATCGAAGCGCAGTTTAGCTTGCGGTTTTCACTTGCGCTAAGGCTGCTAAAGGGAAGGAACGATTTTGGCTTTTACCTCGACCCGAGGATGTGGCAAGACCCGGAGATCTTGAAGCTCGCGAAAAAGGTCAAGCTTTCGGCCGATCCGTCGGCGACGGGAACAAGAAGATTCGCCTGTAGGATCAAGATCGCTCGCGCGAACGGAGAGTCTGTCGAGGGATACTTGCCGGCACCAAAAGGGACCGCAAGCAATCCGCTCACAAAAGGAGAAGTGCGAGATAAATTCCGTCAACTCAGCGCAAAAGTGCTCAATGAAAGCCAAATTAATGCAATCGTCGAGAAAGTGGATAGCCTTGAGCTTGAAGATGACGTGTCGGGCATCATGCGTTTGCTGACCCGCGAGGCGGCAGAGTGACTCGCTAGGGGAAAGAGTTGGCTCGGGAAGGTAACTTTAGAGACGATCGGCGGCAAGACATATGGGGCCAAAGTGTTTTATCCCAAGGGAAGTCCGGAAAATCCGCTCTCCGAGCACGAGCTTCATGCCAAGTTTGAAGGACTTGCTGGAATGGTGCTTTCGAAAGACGGGGCAAAAAAGC
This sequence comes from Binatia bacterium, assembly GCA_041625275.1. GTDB lineage: Bacteria > Desulfobacterota > Binatia > UBA9968 > UBA9968 > JBFJNS01. Next base: position 636 of record JBFJTQ010000721.1, read on the forward strand.
TTCTAGGCGCGGTTCAGGATCTCGAGCAGATTGATGATATGCAAGAATTTTTAGAGCTTATCGTCAGCGATTCATGACCATTGTCAAGTGACTCGAAACGTGTGGACCAAAAGAATCAGACCTGGGGAAGGGAATCCGAGTTTATAGACACGCTTTTCGTGGAAGATTTATAGAAGGAGAGTTAGCGCATGGCCGGAGCAGATTACGACGTGATTGTCGTAGGGGCGGGAAATGCCGGATTGTCGGCCGCCCTCGCGGCTCAGCAGATGGGAACCAAAGTCATTCTTGTGGAGAAATGTCCGAAGGCGAGCCGGGGCGGCAACACGCGCTTTTCGGGAGGCGGATTCCGGTTCACGTACAGCGGTATCGACGACATCAGACCGATGCTGCCGGAGCTTACGGACGCCGAAGCCTCAACCCTCGAGGTGGGAGCCTATACTCCGGCCAATTTTTTTGAAGACGTGATGCAGGTCACGGAGTACGCGGCGGACAAAATACTGACAAACATCCTCGTCGATCAGTCTTATCGGACCGCACGCTGGCTTACGGAAATGAACGTTAAATGGATTCTATCCACTAGCACCCACGCCGTGCGGGTGGGAGGAAAGATTCGCTTTCCGTCGGGCCGTGTTATCTCGGTGAATGATGGCGGGCTTGGACTTGTGGAGACGCTTTTTGAAACGGCGGAGAATCGGGGCATCGACATTATTTATCAGGCGAAAGCGACCGGGTTCTTGATGGATAAGAAGGGAACCATCAGAGGAATCCGAGTTTTGACGACCGAGGGGTTAAGAGACATCAAGGGACGCGCGGTTGTGTTGGCCTCTGGAGGTTTCGAGGCGAACCCTGAAATGCGAGCCAGATATCTCGGGACAGGTTGGGATTTGGTCAAAGTTAGAGGGTCCCGTTACAACTCGGGTGAATCTCTCAATTTCGCTCTGGCCGCGGGCGCGCAGCCCACGGGCCACTGGAGTGGGTGTCATGCGGTTTTAGTCGATGCCGAGGCTCCAGATGTCGAGGCGGCCTATGAACATCGGTATTCCTACCCTTACGGCATCATGGTCGATATCAACGGCAAACGGTTCGTCGACGAGGGCGAAGATTTCTTCAGCTACACGTATGCGAAATGCGGTAGGGAAGTCTTACGTCTGCCTTGGAGAACCGCTTACCAGATTTTCGACAACAAGGTCCGACCTCTGCTGCGCTCGGAATACAACCGGGGCTCGCACGTATCGGCGGATTCGATCGAAGCTCTGGCCAAAAAATTGCCCGGCCTGGACTGGGAAAATGTGGTGCAAACCGTGAACACCTTCAATGGCGCGACCGGCGATAAGCCCTTCGATCCCTCCAAGAGGGACGGCAAGTCCACGCAGGGGATAACTCCGATTAAATCCAATTGGGCCCAAAGGCTG
>JBFJTQ010000722.1:0-2032 GCA_041625275.1 Binatia bacterium
CCGCTGAAAGGATAATAGAGGGTCCTGCTATGAGGGTTTGAGATATCCAGTTCTTGGCTGCGCCACTTATCCATGACCGCGATGCGGTTTTTCGCCTGGCTCCATTGCTCACCCATCCATTTTTGGTGCTCACTCCAGGTTTCCGTTGCTGCCAAACTGTCGATGGCCAGGTCGGTGACCATCGGGGCTATACCCGCCAAGATCTGAGCGGTGACCGTCGCCCGATGATTAAACTGTGAGGCTAGAACCCTCTGCGTGCTCGCACCACAGAGTAGCACCGCAACCGCGAGACCCACAGCCAAGCGCCGAAAGCCCGGTGCTACGACCCTGGAGAACCGGCGGCGAATCCTAATCACCCGCTTGTCGTTGTCCATCAATGGGTTGGTCGGCCTTTCCTCGGTTGCATCGCGTTTGCTTCCACTCTGCGGTTTGACGAACGAAATCGTCATATACCGCAATCAGGCACAAAACGGCAAGGATTTTAGCATGCTATCGAAATTTTCTGAAGCCTTTTCGATCAAAGCGGCAAGCGCCAACCGCTCGAAAGCAAGACCGCTGTCACGCCTGTGGTCATTCCCGTGCGGCAAACCGTCTCACAGCGTCCTCGGCAGTCGCAAAAGCCTTCCCATCGGCCGCGCATTGGGGTAAGAAGGAGGCACGAAGGAGGGGATTGATGACATACAAGATTTCCAAGGTTGGTGTTTGGGTTGGAACGATTCCGGATCGTCCCTGGGGGCTTGCGGAAAAACTTACTCCGCTCGCCGAAGCGGGAGCGAACCTGGAGTTCGTGATATCACGGCGCGACACGCCGGGGGCCGCCCTGCTCTTCGTGGCACCCCTAAAAACGGGCCCTCAAACGCGCGCGGCACAAAAAGCCGGGCTCAGAAAGGCCGAGCGCATGCACTCGCTCCGCGTCATAGGTCCGGATCGCCCCGGTCTGGGGGCAAAGATCACCAACGCTGTCGCGCAGGCAGGGATTAATATGAGAGGACTATCTGCGGCCGCTATGAATCGGCAATGCCTCGTTTACTTCGCTTTCGACTCGGCCTCGGATGCAAACAAGGCCGCACGAGTGCTGAGGAAGCAGCTTCAATAGACCAATCGCGTAACGGGAAGAGCCGCGGCAACAGTGGTACGGTCGCCGCGTGAGAGCTCACTGCTACAGATAGGAAAATACCATGTCAGGCTGGAAGGCACGCATCGGCTATCTGTCTCCCTCGGTCTTCGAGTCCCCGTCAGAATGGGATCTAATTCTCCCAGCGGGATTCACTATTGTGGCCTCGGGACTGAACGTCCAGGCGCACACTGCGGCCGAGTTTAACAGAGCCATCGATGCTCTGGAGGCAGGGCTGAGCGTTTTCAAGGCTGAGGAGTGCGATGCTATTTTGCTTGCGGGTATTACGCTGGGCACTCAACGCGGGTACCACGCCGAACAAAAAATAGTGGGCCGTTTATCGGAGCGCATGGCGCTGCCCATCACTACGGTGATGAACGCGAGCGCTGAAGCATTGAAAAGCCTCAATGCAACAAACATTGTTATTGCAACTGCTTACATGGAAAAAATAAATCAATCCGTGAAGCGCTACTACGAGGATGCCGGGTTTCAGGTCATTGGTATCGAAGGGTTAGAAGTGACCCGACCGGTCGATCAGATCAAACTTCCCGACTACGCCTCTTACAAGCTCGCCAAAAATTTGGCGCGGCAAAACCCCGACGTAGATGCCATATTGATCCAGGGTCGGTGGCGCGCGCTTGCTTGGGTGCAAGAACTCGAGCGGGACACTCAACAAACGGTTGTTTCGAGCACGGCTGCGTCCGTGTGGTGGCTGCTCAAAACGCTTGGAATGAGAATACCCATAGAAGGCTACGGCCGACTCTTGGCTTGATTAAGCGACCCGAACAGTCCAGATGCGACCCTCATCGATGGGGGTACTTGTCCAAAAGAAAACGGGCACCTTCCCGGGAAGGTGCCCGTTTTCTTTTGGACAAGTACCCCCATCGATGAGGGTCGCATCTGGACTGTTCGGGTCGC
>JBFJTQ010000723.1:0-2031 GCA_041625275.1 Binatia bacterium
GAGAACGGGCTCGATCTGCTCGGGCTGTTCGACCCTTTGCCCAAAGATTCCAAAGCTCTCGGCCAGGCGCGCAAAGTTGAGTTCGGGACCCACCAGTTCGGCCCCCAACTCGGCGGCCACTCGAATTCTGTCCTCGGAGCCCCGGAACTGGTTTTTTACGGCCATGTAGGCGCGGTTGTTGAAAACGACAACGAGGAGCGGGATGCGATATTTGGCCAGTGTCCAGAGGCCTTGCAAGCCAAACATGCTGCTGCCGTCGCCGAGACAGGCAACCACACGCCTGCCTCGGGATGCGAGTGTGGCCCCGATCGCAGCGCCGAGACCCCATCCCAAGTAGCCTCCCGACGAGTTAGAGAAATAGGATCTCTCACGAGTGAACTGGAAATTGGACATGATAATGTCTTTGCTCGTCGGGCTCTCATTGACCATTAGGGCATCGCGATTTACGAGTTTATCCATCGTGCGCGCCAGGCGTGCGGCGCTGATCGGCGTTGCGTCCCATCCGGCTTGAACCCTATTCTCCAGTTCTGATTTCGCCTCTTCTTTGGCTTTCTTCAGGCTTTCAATCCGTTCCGCCTTCCTGCTCTCGGAACCAACGGACAAGTTTGGCAGAATCTCGACAAGAGAACGCAGGGCGCTTTTGGCATCAGCGACGATTCCCACATCAACGGGAAACACCTTGCCGATCTCCCAGGGATCTTCTTCGATGTGGATGCAACGCGTCTCCGACTTCATCACGGGCTCCGGCAGATAGCGATATTCGCGGATGAGACGGCAACCGACGGCGAGAATCACGTCCGGCTCACCCCACGCCGGCAGATTAAAGGAGGGCTGCCGCTCGGGAATCTGGAAACTGTACGGGTGAGTCGTTGGAAAACTGAGGAAAGAATAGCGGGGCTCCATCACCACCGGCGCAGCCACCGCTTCGGCCAGCTTCACCAATTCATCAGTGGCGCCCGTTTTCACTATGCCGCTGCCAGCAACGATCAAGGGCCTCTTGGCTTCGGCGAGGAGGCGGGCAGCCTCCCGCAAGGCTTCCGGGTCTGCGGCCATGCGCGGCGTCACGCGGGAGCGCTCCGCGTCGGGATTCTGGAGATTAATGGACTCCCCCAGGAGGTTGCTTGGTAACGACAGGTAGACCGGGCCCATGGGCGGCGTCGATGCGACCTTAAATGCCCGGTTGAGCATTTCGGGGATGCGGTCGGCGCGGTGGACTTCGCAGCTCCATTTCGTGAACTGCTTGGTCATCTCAACCAGGTCGCGACCCTCGGTATGTGAATCGCGCCCGACAATTCGCGTATCCACGTGCGTGGAAGTGACGACGACGGGAGAACGGTCGCGGTAGGCGTCGTAGAGAGCCCCGACGGCATTGGCCGTACCGGGAAGAGTGCTCACTTGGGCCAGAGTCGGTTTGCCGGAGACACGGGCGTACCCATCGGCCATCGACACAACACAAGTCTCATGAAGGGCCAGAATGAACCGTATCCTCTCCTGGTCTGCAATGGTTCCAATGAACTCCTGGCCGCTCGTTCCCGGCAGTCCGAAAACATACTCGGTTCCGTGCGCCGCCGCGACTTCCAGATAGGCTTGTGCCGCCGTACGCTCGCTCTTTAGGGGGTCAGCCATCGGAAATAATCTCCTTTCACTTTCTTCGCTGTGTTTTCCGTGGGCGTTGTTGGCCAGACCTTATCAGAAAGCCGAGACCGCTTCTACGATGGCGCGCATAAAGTGTATGGGCAAGAACGTTCCCCAACAAACCTATGCTCCCCAAAGGAGCAAATCCGCAGTGCCCCACGTTTTCGATTGTTTTTCGGGTGGCAATTGTAGTAATCAGTTGGCGCCACCCATCAAGAGCCCGGTGGATTTCATACGCTTGCTGATACTTGGTTATTCTTCCACCCGGATGCGGTTATCAAATCCTCAGGGGGTGAAGGACATGATCCAACTAAAAAAGACGCTGGCGTTCGGCGCTGTGTGGTTTGGGATCATCCTCGCAGCCGTCCCAGGTATAACGCGAGGTGCGGCGCTTGA
>JBFJTQ010000724.1:0-1971 GCA_041625275.1 Binatia bacterium
ACGTCGAGCTGGCCGTCGGCCACGGCGACCAGGCGGTCGGTCACTACGATAGATGGCTCAACGCTCGCCATCCCGATGCCGACCGCCTGCGCGGCCCACAGCATCAGTTGTCCGAAAACAATTACGTCGCCCCTCAAGCGTGGCGCACGCGCCTGCCGGAAGATTCCTATCCCACCGCATACGTTGCCGAGCGCACGATCCAATATTTAGAAAACTACTCGCGCACGGATCAGTCCGAGCCATTTTTCGTTCAATGTTCATTTCCCGACCCCCACCACCCCTTCACGCCGCCGGGACGCTACTGGGACATGTACGACCCTGAACAAATCACGCTGCCGCCATCCTTCCATTCAGGGGAACGGCCGATCGCGCCTCACTTGCGGAAGCTCTACGACGAGCGTGCCGCTCATAAAGCCAACCGCGACGGCCAAAGAGTCTTCGCCATCACGGAGCGCGAGGCAAGGGAAGCCATTGCGCTCACGTACGGCATGATCACCATGATCGACGACGCCATGGGCCGAATACTGGAACGGCTCACGGCTCTCGAACTCGACTCCACGACCGTCGTGATCTTCAACACCGATCACGGCGATTTTATGGGAGATCATCAGCTCCTGCTCAAAGGAGCCTTGCACTATCAAGGGCTCGTGCGCGTGCCGTTTGTCTGGTCCGATCCCGCCGCCGAAAAAAAAGGCTTAGTGAACTCCGACCTCTGCGGCACGCTGGACCTGGCGCGCACGATACTTGACCGGGCCGGCCTCGAGGGCTTCAACGGCATGCAAGGCTTGAGCCTGCTGCCGGCCGTTGACGGCAAAGAGACGGGCCATGACGCACTCGTCATTGAGGAGCACCAGCGGCGCGGCTACATGGGATTTGAAAATAATTTCCGTGCGCGCACGCTCATGACCCCAGACTATCGTCTCACCCTGTACGAAGGCGTCGGCTGGGGCGAACTGTACAATCTAAGAATCGATCCTTTTGAGCTACGAAACCTCTGGGACGATCCTTCAGCCCGAAGCAAACGCCACGAACTCACCGAGCAGCTCGCGCGCAAGATGATGGAACTGGCGGACACGAGCCCGCTGGCAACCCACCACGGACCCTAGGCGGTCCGAAAGCCGCCGCTCGGGCCGCTCTTGGTTCACCTTCGGTCTCGCGCACCCCTTGTCGTCGCAAATCTCATCTGTCCTTTAATCCCCGATTCCGCAGTAGAAAGTTTATCAGGGGGCCTGGCGTGACCCGTTCGACTAAGCTCACGACAGGCCTTTCGTCGCGAAGACAAAAGGGCCCTGCCTCTGAGCGGATAACCATGGCCGGTGCATATGGTAGCCACCTCAATCCCAGGGCGACGGCTTGCCAACTCGCAACAAGGACTGCGACATTGTGTGCTTGGGTGTCTTCGCCACTCCAGACTCACCCCAGGCTCGGCACACACCGTATCCGCAACTGCGGAATCCGACTTAATTCCAACGCTCGGGCACCGGACACAGATGTTCTGAGCCGACATCGGGGGCTGTCATGAGAGACAAGCGTTGCGCAGGTTTAGAGAAAATAAGATGGCTCTCGCTTCAGGTCCATCATGTAAGACCTTTTATCCGCGGACATTTCAGGTTTGGAAAAAGCGGACAATTGAGATGTGGAAATAAAACCCGTGTGCTTGTTGACCTTATCACAAGCCAAGTGGGAAACTTTTAACTGAAACAAAACAATTGCGGATTTTTTCGCCAATTGGATAGCCGATGCCGGTCCGCCTGTTCCCCATTGTTTGGAGTCACTTCATATTCAATTTATTGCTGCAACTGGCCGACGGCATCCTGACATACCAGGTCTTGTTGCTCGGCATTCCCGAAGGTAATCCGCTGGTGGCAACAACGATCGAGCAGTGGGGTGAAGTTTGGGGCTTGCTCTACTGGAAAGTATTTGCCTGCGTCTTGCTCTCCTTGATTTTCTCCCTTCGGCACCGACGGCGCG
>JBFJTQ010000725.1:0-1948 GCA_041625275.1 Binatia bacterium
CCAGGTTGATGTAGAGGGTGGCTCCGCGCGCTCGCGCGCCGGCGCGTTTGAGCGCCACAATCTCAGCATGATCGCCGCCAGCAAGGGCGTGATAACCCGTGGCCACTACTTTCCCGCCGCGCACCAGTACGGCTCCGACCATGGGGTTGGGGCTGGTCCTACCGGCCGCCCTCAGGGCCAGGCGACAAGCCGTGCGCATGTAACGCCGATCCAGCTCGGCCTGCGACAGGTTGGACAATGGGTTCAGCTCCGTTTCTGCTGCGGCACTGCTGCCCGCGGCCCGGGTAGGTTCTTGCGTTCCTTGAGCAGCTCTTCCAATTCCGCCATGAACTCGTTGATGTCCTTGAAAGATCGATAGACAGAGGCAAACCGAACGTAGGCCACCTCGTCGGTATGGTGGAGTTCCCGCATCGTCGCCTCACCGATGACCGAGCTCGGAATCTCTTTTTCCCCTCGCTCTTGGAGGCTCCGCTCGATCCGGTCGGCAATGGCTTCGATCGTGTTAATGCTTACGGGCCGTTTTTCGCAAGCTCTCTTGATCCCGTTGATGATCTTCATTCGATCATAGGTTTCCCGCCGACCGTCTTTCTTGACCACCATGGGCATCATTTCCTCAACCCGCTCGTAGGTGGTGAAGCGCCGGTTGCACTTCGAGCACTCCCGGCGGCGCCGAATCATGTCGCCGTCCTTGCTCAGTCGCGAATCGATGACGCGGTTATCAGTTTCGTGGCAAAACGGGCATTTCATAAGATGCTCCCTTCACATCATAAAGGGAAACGAATCATGTACACGACTTTCGAGCGCGTGCGGCCTTCGCCAGAGAAAAGCCCCAACGAGTTCAAGGATGACACGGGTCGAGTTCTGCTTTCAGCTTGCCTCTAACCGATGAGGATACACGGGAAACTTGCGGCACAGCTCTCCCACCTCACAAGCAATCGCTTGCAGCGCGCTCTCATCCCCGACCCGGTCTAGCGCGCGTGAGATGAAATGGCCTATGGACTCCATCTCTTTATCTTTCATGCCGCGCGTGGTGACCGCGGGAGTCCCGATTCGGATACCGCTCGTCACGAAGGGAGATCGAGTGTCGAAAGGCACCGAGTTTTTGTTCACCGTAATGTGCGCCTTGTCCAGAGTCTCTTGGGCCACTTTGCCCGTCAATTCGGATTGGCGGAGATCAACGAGCATCAAATGGTTGTCTGTTCCTCCCGAAGTCAAACGGAACCCTTTGGCCGTCAATGTGCGGGCAAGCACCTGAGCGTTCTGCACGATCTGCCGCTGGTAAGCTTTAAATTCCGGACCAAGCGCCTCTTTTAAGGCAACAGCCTTGGCCGCGATCACATGCATGAGCGGCCCCCCCTGCAGTCCGGGGAAAACCCTGCTGTCAATGGCTTTGGCATGCTCGGCTCGGCACAGTATCATCCCGCCACGGGGCCCGCGAAGCGTCTTGTGGGTGGTCGTGGTAACGAAATCGGCGTGCGGAACCGGATTCGGATGGAGACCCGCCGCAACCAGTCCCGCAATATGAGCCATATCCACCATCAGTAACGCTCCGACATCGTCTGCAATGAGACGAAATTTCGCATAATCGATGATCCGCGGGTAGGCGCTCGCGCCGGCAATAATCAATTTTGGCCGATGTTGCCGCGCCAGCCTCGCGATCTCGTCGTAGTCGAGCATTTCTGTCGCTTGGGAAACGCCGTACGGAATCACTCGGTACAGAATGCCGGAAAAATTCACTGGACTCCCCATCGACAGATGGCCGCCATGAGCGAGATTCATTCCGAGGTAGCAATCGCCGGGTTTGAGCACGGACAAGTATATGGCCATGTTAGCCTGGGTTCCGGAATGGGGCTGCACGTTCACGTGCTCGCTGCCAAATAACTCCTTGCCGCGTGCGATGGCCAGAGTTTCAACCTCATCAACATACTCGCAGCCGCCGAAGTAGCGC
>JBFJTQ010000726.1:0-1940 GCA_041625275.1 Binatia bacterium
CTGCCGTAATCTGACGCAGTTCCGACGCGGTCGCTGCCCACGACCTTGCCGCGCAATTGCTCCGCGGACTTGATATCCTTGTGAGCGTGGTAGGAAAAAATCATTTTGTTGAGCAGCCCGGCAATCATGGTGATGTCACCTCCAGCGATAATGGCGGGAATAATTCCGGGCGCGGAGATTTCAAGCGCGTCGATTTCTTTGGCGATCAGAGCCGCCACCGCAGCCCTGGCCTCAACGAGTATCAATTCAACCTCCAGTCCCTCCGACTTAAAGGCCCCGGACTCGGCAGCCATCCACACGGGCGCCATCACGCCGATAGGCGCCGCATAAGCTATCCTCAATTTGGCTGGGGAAGTTTTGCCTGTGGGCGTCCCAGCTTCACCCGAAAGCGGCAATGTCGACAATCCCAATACCAACAGCAGCAAATAGACTCGGCGCACGACAGTCATGTTCCGATTCCTCCGAATGGGTCGTTGTTTCCGGATACCGAAAGCTTCCGTGGCAGCAGAATCAATTTCAGAAAGCCGGTTGAACCATGCTCAGGAAACACTCGTGGCGCTAGGTTTTACCTCCGCAAGCTGCGATATCGGCATGCAAGGATAGTACTTTTATAAGTTCCCCGCCGTCTTAGCGCTTACCGGACCAGAGCTGGTCGAAAAAGCGGCTCTTCTCCATATCGTCGAGAAAACGGGTATCGACAAGGTCTTGAGGCTTCAAGTTCTTGGCCCGCGGCTCGGTGGGTGAGATTTCGTCAAGGATCGCCTGCAGGGCTTCGGGTTTGATCACCAGCCGCGGCTCCAATACCTTGATCTCTGAGTTATATGCCGCATCCAGAATCTTCCTATCGTCGAGGCGCAACTGCTTTCCCAAAACCTTGTAAGTAAACTCCCGATCTGTGTGCAAAATCATCGCCGCTTCCGCCATCGCGCGAATGAAACGCCCCAGGACCTGGGGCCGCTTTGCAATCACGGCGCGCCGCGTCACGAAGCTCGTCGCCGCGTAGGGAATTCGGAGATCAGGACCGTACACGACATAATGGAACCCCAACGCAAGCGCTTGCGCATCCGTCGGCGCGGTCAAGACACCGGCGTCAATACTGCCGGAAACCAGCGCTGCAAAGGTCTCCGGCGCTCCGCCGGTCTGAAAAAAGGTAACATCCTTGGTATCAAGCCCGAACTGACGCAGCGCTTGAATCGCGAAGTAATGGGGGTTGCTGCCGATGCGTGTGACGCCAATCTTTTTCCCTTTGAGGTTTTCAGGTTTCTTGAATTCGGGCTTGGCCAGAATGCTATGGGTGAGCACATTCTTGACGCCGGCGATGAACGCCACGTCTTTGTTTCCCTGGGCAATGGCACGGACGAATCCTGAAGCCCCCGCCAACTCGACCTCGACATCGCCGCTCATCAGCGCCGCATAGGCGGGCGCGCCGGCAGCCACGTAGACGAGTTGAAGGTCAAGGTCATATTTTTTCAACAGACCGGCCTCCTGCGCGATCCAGGGCATGGATTGTGACATCACCCGGGCGGAATAGAGGGCGAGCAGTTTCTCGGCCGCCACAGCAGCCGAGTGAGGCAACACGGCTGCAAAACAACCGCATAGCGCCAGGGCGCAGAGGACATTCTTCTTTGTTCGTATTCTCATGGCGATCCTCCTTCGACAATAATCAACAGGTTCTCTAGTGGACTGTATCCTAGTGCGCTGTGTGCAGCCCCAAGCCACGATATGGGGACCGCGGACAACGCCTTCATGCGTTCCGGACGCTAAGCGGCACGGAGACTAACTCTTAACCGTACATGCTGTCAACCTGACGTATTGCGCCGTGTATAATCTAACCGAGTGAAGGTTCGTTGCGCCATTTGAGAATCTAACCCTCCTTGGCCACATGATGTGGAGGAGAAGGAGGGGAGTAATGGAGGAATTTCGCATGGCGCGACAAAGCA
>JBFJTQ010000727.1:0-1931 GCA_041625275.1 Binatia bacterium
GGCAGCCGTGCACGAGGCCAAGGCTCTGGCGAGCGAGGGTTACTACCACGGTACCAATTACGCGCACATGGTCTGGGCCGGGCCGGGCACGGACTATGACCATCCGATGATGGCTCACAGTGTTTTAGCTCATACGCTCTACCAGTATCTGGGCACTCCGGCGCAGCACAAACAACTCATGATGGATTCACTGTTCCCGAGAGCGTCCTCATGACGGAAGTTTGACGACCGGCGCGCTTGCCTTGGCCATCGCGATTTCGGGCTATTTGTATGCAGGATCGTTGATGACACACCGGCCACCGGGAGAGCGGTGGCCTGCAGCGAAGGAGGAATTGGATGAAGACACCAGCACGTTTTCGTGGCGTTTGCTGTCTGTTTCTCTTAGTACCGTCTCTTCTTCTTGCCCAATCGTCTCAACCCGCGGGTGTCATTGAGGCCGCCAAAAAAGAGGGCAAGTTCGTCTGGTATACGTCCATGGCCATCGACACCTCGAAGCCGCTGCTGGACGCCTTTTTGAAGGAATATCCATTCATCAAAGCCGAACTGGTTCGCGCCGGCGAAGAACAGCTCATGACGCGTATCATGGGCGAGACACGGGCTGGAAAGTGGTCTTTTGACGCCGTATCATCCTCCGCCACATCCGTTTTAGCAGATAAAAACATGGTCGCGCCTTATCTCAGCCCGCAACGCACGGCATACATAGACGAGTTCAAAGACCCGCACGGTTTCTGGACAGCCATCTACGTCAACAATCTGATTCTCGCCTACAACACTCGAATGATAGCGGCAAAGGATGCCCCAAAGAACTATCCTGACCTGCTTGATCAAAAGTGGAAGGGTCAGATGCTCTTGGATTCCACCGATTAAGACTGGTTCGGCACGCTAGTTACGGTTTGGGGTCGCGAACGAACCCTCGATTACATGCAACGGTTGGCCCGCCAGGAACCGTTGTGGCGCCGCGGCCACGGTCTCACGGCGCAACTGGTCGGCGCCGGCGAAACGCCGCTCGCTTGGGCCTACAATTTCCGCATCGAGCGAATGAAAAAGGAGGGCGCGCCGGTGGATTGGATCGAGACTTTCGACCCCATCGTCGTGACCATGAACGGGCTCGGGCTTAGCGCAAAAGCAACCAATCCCAACGCCGCGAAACTTTTCATCGATTTTGCGCTTTCCAAGAAAGGGCAGGAGATGGTTCGCGAGATGCGCCGTATTCCTGCGCGTGGCGACGTTGAACCGCTCGCTCCGAAAATGGATCAGAACAAACTCAAGCTCAAAGCCGTTCCCAAAGAGGTCTACCTGAACCTGGACGATTACGCGCGCGAATTCCGCAAGATTTTTGGTTTGTAAGTCCGCTCAAGGCCTCGAAGCATCGCTCTGGAGAACTCGGTTCCTGCTGCTTCTTTGGCGCCTTTATGCAACCAGGACGTGAAGGGCTTCACAGAATCCTACTGCAAAGCCCTTCACGCTGGCCGAGTGAGTTTTACCTTTAGTCTACCTTCTTCCGTTACGCGCGCGGCGGTTGACGCTCCCGATCTGGCCACGAATTTCGCCGGGACCAAACTTGTCGGAGTGTACGTTTGCGTAGGTTACACCGGAGCGAATTGCGTCAAGAAGCTCCGCGAATTCGTTAGGCGCTATGCCCTGGCCGTTAGGACCGATAACATTGTCGGCCGTGATCACGCCTGTCACCATTCCTGATTGCGGACACAGAGGCGCGAACCCGGTCGGGTCTGGGAATGCCACCGTCTGACATAAGAAAACGCTTACTCCCCCATTCGCTCCAGCCTGACCGAAGTGGATGTGGGCTTGCCTGACAGGGCCCTCTAAGCCCTCATAACTGAGTTCATAGATGATCGAGCTGTTGGTAAGCCTCGCGCGAAAATCCCCTCGCGCTTCGGTTGAAACGGCGGGTACTTCTTGAAATCCTTCCA
>JBFJTQ010000728.1:0-1920 GCA_041625275.1 Binatia bacterium
CCTTGATGGGGCCCTTGCATACCGCCGCACAGCGCCAAGAGGTGGAAGAGCAGGTGGAGGATGCCGTAAAGCGGGGGGGCAAAGTGCTTTATGGGGCGCAGCGCCCCAAGGGGGAGGAATACGACAAAGGCTTTTATCTCCAACCCACACTGGTGGCAGACGTTGATCCTGCTTCTCGGTTAGTGCAGGAGGAATGTTTTGGTCCGGCGCTGCCCATAATTCGGGTTAAGAACCTGGAGCATGCGATCGCTGAGGCAAACAATTCCATCTTCGGCCTTGGTTCTTCCATATGGACCCGCGACATCAACCGCGCCATGGCCGGTGCTGAGAGAATCGAAGCCGGTTACACGTGGATCAATTCAGCGCAGATCATTTATGACGAACTGCCTTTCGGTGGCGTGAAACAAAGCGGCCTGGGGAAAGAGCATGGCGAGGAGGCTATCGAACACTACACGGAGTCAAAATCCGTGGTCATTGCCACTGAGACGCAATCCGAGATCATCGGCGGCGAGTAGTGCCGGTTCGCAGTGGCAGATTTAAGTTCCATCAGGAGCCATCCGAAACTGGCAATTCTACCGTAGCGAGGAGACGTGAAAGTCGAACTGCCTGACATTTACAACGCGGCCACGACCTTTGTTGATGAAAATATCGCTCAGGGACGCGGCAGCCGGATAGCTATCTACCACCAGGACCAGAAGTTCACTTATCAGGATGTCTTCGAAAAGGTCAATCGAACCGGCAACGCCTTGCGAGAACTCGGAGTGGAGTTGGAGCAGCGGGTCTTGCTGGTTTTGCCCGACTCACCCGAATTCGCCTTCAGCTTTTTTGGCGCCATCAAAATCGGGGCGGTTCCCATTCCCACCAACCCTTGGATGAAGGCCAAAGACTATGAGTACCTGCTGCACGATAGTCGGGCCAGGGTCCTGATTACGCATGAATCGGTTTTCCCCGAAGTCGAAAAAGCCTGCGCTCAATCTCGTTTTCTAAAGCAAGTGATTATTGTGGGAAAAGCCACCGGCCGGACGCTTTCCTTCGAGCGGTTTATCGCCGCCGCTTCTGACAAACTTCAAGCCGAGGCGACAAGTAAGGACGACGTGGCTTTTTGGGCTTACACCTCCGGCAGTACCGGCACGCCAAAAGGCGCGGTACACCTGCAGCACGACATGATCACCATCACGGACCTTTTCACCAAACCCGTCTTGGGAATGGCAGAAGACGATGTCTGCTTCTCGGCTTCCAAACTGTTTTTCTCATACGGCTTGGGTAATTCCCTTTATTTTCCTTTCCGTTTCGGCGCATCGACCGTCCTCTGGCCGGAGCGGCCCGACCCGGAAAAGATCCTTCAGGTTATCGACAAGTATCACCCGACGTTTTTCTTTTCGGTGCCGACCCTCTATGCCCGGCTGCTGAGGATTGAAAAAAATTACGACCTAAGCTCTCTTAGGATTTGCCTGTCATCGGGAGAGCCTTTACCGCCGGCCCTTTTTCATCAATGGAAGGACCGGTTTGGCCTGGAGCTTTTGGATGTTGTGGGTTCAACCGAAGCCACGCATGATTTTCTCGCTAACCGGCCGGGGCGGGCCAAACCGGGAAGCAGCGGCGAAGTGACCCCTGCCTTCGAGGCGAAAATCGTCGACGACGAGGGCCGTGAGGTCCCTGTCGACGAAGTGGGTAATCTCATGGTCAAGGGTGACGCTAACGCGCCCTATTACTGGAACAAACACGAGCAGAGCAAACTAATAATGCAGGGGGAATGGTTAAAGACCGGTGACACCTACTACCGTGATGCTGAGGGGTATTACTGGTACTGCGGCCGATCGGACGATATGCTCAAAGTCGGTGGTATGTGGGTCTCGCCGATCGAGATTGAGAACACGCTCATGGAGCATTCGTCTGTCTTGGAGGCGGCCGTCGTCGGCC
>JBFJTQ010000729.1:0-1813 GCA_041625275.1 Binatia bacterium
GGCGCCGGCCAGATCGATTTCCAGTACCAGCTTCCGGGAATTTTTGAAAGCCTCTTCAATGATATTTCTTAAGGGGTAACTTTCCCTCTTCAGGAAATGAATTGACCCGAGAATGTAGAGGGTATTCTGATCGGAACGCACCCTCCAAAGAAAGCTCTTTTCTTGCGCCTGGAGTCGCGGGGCAACGGCAAAAACAAGCGCCCACAGCAAGGCACACGCCAAAACCCCAAGTGATAACTTTTGCTTTGCGCGTTTCACACCAGTTCCCACATGACCATGACAACGATTCCCGTAATCATCACCGAACTCACCAGAGCGAGCATCACGAGCTTGCGTGCCTGGCAGCGCAACATCGCCTACCTTGTGGATCATCGATGCATTGTTCACCGTCGTCAAGATTGCGCAAGCCTCGCGCCGCCAGGACCACTCAGGTCTTTCCTCTGGCTTGGAAGAGACCCAGTGATCCCGCCATCGCAAGAGAAAAAAGCACGATCCAGCCCAAAGCGCTGTTAACCCATCCCGTCGCGATCAGTGCGATGGCGCCGGCGAATGCAGCGAAAGCGAGAACACGCCGCTTGCGGCGCTCGCCGGGTCCTAAATTGCCGTTTTCCTGACTCAAGGTCATCATGACTTCTTGCAGTCCGTCAGACTTTGCTCGCCGCCGGACGGCTAAAATTTACTCTTTCTAACCGATTTTGGCCAGACCGAGGTGCGACGCCATCCGAAGACGCAAGGGGGCGACGTGCTATGACGTCACTTACCACTCCAGGCGAATACAGATTTCTTCGCCTCGTTCTTCGGTGGGGAGAACCGTGAGAGGAGGTCCGCCCCGAGGCAGCACGCACTCGCCCGTGCGCAAATCAAAGCAATACGCGTGGTTGCTGCAACGGATCGTTGCTCCTTCGAGGGTGCCGGTCTTCAGGTCCGCCTCTTCGTGCGGGCACTGCCGCGCAAACGCGAAGTACTTGCCGTCGATCAACACAAGCAGAACCTGTCGACCACCCAGGTCAACCTCTTTCATTACCCCCTGCGCCAGTTCTCCCACCCTGGCCACAGGAATCATACTCATCCCCATGAGATTATGCCGCCTCCTTCTGCGCACGACAGAGCGGTCCGCGTAAGACCCGCCCGGGCAGTTCGCCGCTCATGCGTCCGTCCTCATGGATCACCGTGCCGTTCACCACGGTGTAGTGCATGCCTTCCGAGCGCTGAACCAACCGTTTGGTTCCTTCGGGATAGTCATTGGCCCATTCGGGTTCATGGGAAGCCACTGTCTCGGGATCGAAGATCGCCAAATCTGCGGCATAGCCGGGCCGCAACAGCCCTCTGCCCGGCAAACCGAATACAGAAGCGACATGAAAAGTAAGCTTGTGGACCGCCTGTTCGAGGGTCATGACCTGCCGCTCGCGGACCCACAGCCCGAGTAGCGTCGTGCCATAGCCGAAGTCCGCGCCGAACTGCACATGGGCTCCGGCATCCGAAGTTCCCACCAGCACATAAGGGCTGCGCAGGATCTCGCCCATCGCGCTCACGTCGCCGCCGTTGTTGGCGTTCCAAAACACTGTGCCCAGATCCTCTTCAAGCGACAGATTCAAGAATGCGTCGAGCGGATCCTGGTTGCGCAACAACGCCATCTCTTGGATGGACTTACCCACGTATGGCTCGTTCTCCGGCTTCACCACCTTATCGACTCGGACAATGTCCCAGCGACGGTGAAAATTCGTTGGCCGAGGATCGGCCAAATCGGCGCGCAGTTTCTCCCGGGTTTCACGTTCGGCGAAAGCCTGCTTGCGCACCATCTCCGGCAAGAACA
>JBFJTQ010000730.1:0-1737 GCA_041625275.1 Binatia bacterium
AGTTCCCCTGGTTCTCGACCCGGAAATCGCTAGCTCTTTGTTGCGCAGTCTTTCATCTGCCCTGTCAGGGTATTCGCTCTACAAAGGGGCTTCTTTCTTGATCGGAAAGTTGGGGACAAAGATCGCCTCCGAACTGGTAACGGTCATTGACGACGGCACGATTGCGGGAGCCCTGGGATCCAGGCCTTTCGATGCCGAAGGACTGGCCGTGCGGAACAAAACGATCGTCGAAAAGGGAGAATTAAAAAGCTATCTCCTGGATACTTACAGCGGTAAGAAGCTCGGCATGCCTTCCACAGGCAACGCATCGCGCTCGGTAGGGGAGCCTCCGAGTGTTGCGCCGACGAATTTTTTCCTCGCTGCCGGTCCTCATGCGCCGGAAGCGATCATTCACTCGGTCAAAGAAGGCTTTTTCGTCACGGAGCTGATCGGCTTCGGCGTCAATTTGGTCACCGGCGATTACTCGCGGGGCGCCGCAGGGCTGTGGATCGAAAACGGCGAACTCGCTTACCCCGTCGAAGAAGTGACTATCGCGGGGAACCTCAAGGAGATGTTTCAAAACATTGAGATGGTGGGCAGTGATCTTGAGTTGCGAGGAAGGATTGCCGCGCCGACGATCAAGATCTCACGGATGACGGTTGCCGGTAATTGAGTTCACAAGACCTTAAATCCCGCCTTCAAAATCGCACGCAGGAAGTCGTCGATATGAGACTGACTTGGATCGAACTCCAGGACCGCAACGCTCCTTTCGACGCTGAAATCCACGGCGTCAACCCCGGGCACCGCCTCCAGCGTTTGCCGCAGGATGGGTAAGTCAGCGGGTGCTAAATTCTCGATGGAGATAATGGCTGTCTTCGTTCGCATGGTGTTGACTCAGATCCCATTAGAACCCCGAAGTCCGAATTTTTTCCCGACCTCCCGTGTCGTCAATGCCTGGCGCCCATGGGCAGGTTGAGCAAGTAAGCGTCGGTCAAGGCAATGACGAGCATTAAAATCAGATAGGGCCATGGCCCGCGCGCTGACAGAACGGCGGTCGGCCCCCAGCGTCCTACGGCAAGCCGGTAGGCTGTGTAAACACCGTAGAGCAAGGCGATCAGGAGAAAGAGCATCTGCAGCCAGTACAGAACAGGCGGCTCAAGCCAGGGAGCAGGGGACCAGTCGGGGGTGCCGAAATACCAGGGAGTAAATTGGTTGAGCGTTTTGAGGAGCACCGGACCCACCAAAGGGCCCTCGACAAAGAAGTGCTGCATGTTGTGGGCGAGGTGCATGGCTAACCCAAGAGGAATAAAGGCGTAGCCAAATTGGACAAAAAGCTCTCCAGGAGACGTTTTTTCGGGTTTGCCCAGCAAATACCAGGTCCAAAGGCCGGCGAGGTAGACGAGCAGCGGAACCAAAAGCACGGCCAGCCAGAAAACCACCGAGTACGTGAGCTTCTCGATGGTCGCGTGGTCGCTGATGCCAAGAAGACTAAATGGAAGATACGCAGAGATGGCGTGCATCCAGCCGTGCCAGGCGGTGACCATATGGCCTGCTGCGGTTCCGGAGACGGCTACCATGGCAACGGCCAGGAAGGATTCGTCAAACGTGCGGCGCGCGGCGGTCCAGAGATCCTTGCCGAACGATCGGAACTGCATGCTGATGTTTTCTTCAAAACACGTGTTCAGACAGTCGCCGCAATAGATGCAATAGGTGTTGGCATCCATACGCTGGGGAAACTCGAACATAGGGCAGCCCTTA
>JBFJTQ010000731.1:0-1703 GCA_041625275.1 Binatia bacterium
CGGTGCGCAAGATGACCTCGATGCCGGCCCAGGTGCTGGGCCTCAAGGATCGCGGTTTGCTGCGCGAAGGTTATTCGGCGGATGTGGTGGTATTCGATCCCGATACCGTGGCGGACTTGGCGACTTACGATAATCCCAAACAATACCCGAAAGGAATTCCCTACGTGCTGGTGAACGGGGCCGTGGTCATCGATAATGGCGAGCACACCGGGGCGCGCCCCGGCAAGGTCGTCCACGGTCCCGGGTATCGCGGAGCTTCATGATCGTCGAGTGGCTCGCCGACGTATCATTGTCTCCAAGGAATGTTTTTGGAGCGGACACACTGTGCCCACCGGTTCAACGCTCAAGGATCAATGTTCAACGCAAGTCGGTTTTTGATGAATCGCTTGATTAGATTCTCCAACTTTGAACCTTGAACGGTCAATGGTAATTGACAGCATTTGAGGGATTCGATAGCGTTTCCCCTGCCTGCGGATGATTTTCGCAGCGCGCATAGTGCAGGAGCGCTCCATGGAAGAATTGCAACCCGTCAAAAGCGGCAAAGTCAAAGTCGACGACGTCAATCTTTACTATGAGCTCTATGGCGAAGGCGAGCCGCTGGTTTTGATTGCGGGTACCGGAATCAGCCTGGCGCCCTGGCGCATTTCGCAGGTTCCCGAGTTCGCCAAGCATTATCAGGTGCTTATTTATGATCATCGGGGTCTGGGGCGCAGCGACAAACCCGATGTCCATTATTCCACCCGGCTGTTTGCCAAGGACTGCGCCGGGCTGATGGACGCCTTAGGCATCAAGCAGGCCCATATCATGGGCCACTCGATGGGCGGCAGAGTGGCCCAGTGGGTGGCGCTGGACTTTCCTGAAAAAGTTCGCAGCCTGGTTCTCTCCGGCAGCGGCTCGGGGAAATACAGCGAGGCCTTGGAAGACTACCCGCGGGGAGTGCCGCTGGACGCAGCTCTGGAAATGATCGAAAAAGGCTATGAAAAATATCAGCATGACCACTGGGGACCGGGTTTCATGTTCAGTGAGACGTTCATGAAAGAGCACCCGGAGGTCGTGAAAAAATACCAGGACCTGATCGTCGACGAGGTGCCGCCGCTCAAGTGTTATCTGCGTCACGTGGTCGCGCGACAGTGCCATGAAACCACGGATATAGTTAAAAAGATCAAAGCGCCGACGCTGGTCATCGTGGGCAGCAAGGATACCCACGAAGGGGGCACCGGCAGTCACGTGGAGTCGGCCCGGGCTCTGGCCGAAGAGATTCCCGGCGCCGAATTTTTTATGGTGGAGGGCGGCCGCCACGGATATTTGCGCGAGATGCCGGATAAAGGGCATCCGCCGATATTGGATTTTCTTCGCCGACACTGAGCAAATCTCTGCGGCAATCTTTGAAAACGGTAGCTACCGATGAAAAAACAAGAGGTCATCGACAAACATAAAAAATATCTGTTTTCCTGCGTCGCTAACTACTACGACGAGCCGCTGGTGGTGGATCACGCCAAGGGCAATTTCATCTACGACATGGAGGGCAAGGAATATCTCGATTTTGCATCGGGGATAGCGGTGACGGCGTTGGGGCACAGCGATGAAGCCTGGGTGACGGCCGTTGCCCAGCAGGCCGCTACCCTGACCCATATCAGTAATCTTTACCATACTGCTCCCCATGTGGAACTGGCCCAACGCCTTGTCGAAAATTCCTTTGCCGA
>JBFJTQ010000732.1:0-1655 GCA_041625275.1 Binatia bacterium
AGTTGTTCGGTTGAAGTCAAGTTCTCAGGGTACGATGGATCCGATCTTGGAAACCTATAGTGTGCGAGGTCATTTTTGGAGGAAATGAAGGGCTTGTTACGAGTCGTTGAGTACCCGTAACAGAGGGATAAGAGTACGAAATCTCGGCTTTTCCAACAATTGACTTAAGGGGTAATTGGCGAAATACTCTTCGTGCCGACGAGGAGTAACGGACGCGATCACTGAAGCCTCGGAGGCTTTCCTATGAGGAAAACGAAAAACTCTCAGCAACTCGGCAAGGCGGGGGATCTCCTAGCTGTGATCGCTCGTTCTAAAAAGATTCTTATCCTGCCCCACAATAATCCAGATCCAGATGCACTGGCCAGTTCGGCTGCGCTTCGATTTCTCATCAAGCAAAAATTGAGAAAAGACTGCTTGATCGGATGTGGCGGCACCATTGGCCGATCGGAAAATCGCGCTCTGGTGTCCGTTCTGGGCCTTCCTCTGACGCCGGTGGAGCAATTGTTTCCGGACTTCGACGGGCCGGTGATTCTTGTGGACACGCAGCCGGGGCGCACGAACAACGCTCTACCATCGGGAATCATCCCCACGGCGGTAATCGATCATCACCCTGATTGGGGAAACAACAAAGATGTGCCGTTTGTGGATTTGCGGGATTCCTATGGGGCAACGTCAACACTGTTAACGGAATATCTGCAGCATGCGGAAATGCGCATGGATGCCCGGGTGGCGACGGGTCTATTTTACGGGATCTCCTCGGAGACCCAGCATCTCGGTCGGGAGACGATGCCGGCGGATATCCTCGCGAGCCAATTTTTGTATCCCTACGTGAATAAGCGGCTCCTGGGGACCATCGAGACCCCCCGTCTCCGCCGCGGTTATTTTGGCATCATCGCGCAAGCGGTGCATAGCGCCCTGCTCTATGACGATGTCGTCATCGCGACATTAGAATCCCCTCTGTATCCTGACGCCGTGGCCGAGATAGCGGACTTTCTTTTGCGGCTGGAGACCGCCAACTGGGCGGCCTGTCTAGCTCCCTATGACGGCTTTCTCTACGTATCGCTTCGAACCGAAGATCCCAACGCGACCGCGGGGCAATTGCTTGCCTCGATTCTTCCCGCTGGAATGGCAGGAGGGCATGGGATGGTAGCGGGCGGTCGAATGAAAGTTTCCCCACGCCGGTGGAGAAAAGCGGCAAATAATATCGCGGGGGAATTTCTCAAATCCCTCGGTAAAGAAAGAGTTCGCCCTCAACGCCTTGTGAACTCGCGACGCGCGGCCAAGCCCCGCGGGCGTTACGTATGATTGGATATTCCGCTTGCGGTCATCAAGGTTGCTTTGCGCATGCTCTCGGCTTACATACTCCCGTCTTCGGCATCGCTCGCTGAACGGCTATTCTGGGTTTCCTGTAAAGAAGTATTCACCACGGAGAGGCAGAGTTCACAGAGGGTTTGTTCAAGATGCTAGTGTAGTGTCCCAAAAGTCTCTTGACAGCCCACCCGGCACAGTTTCAGGCTCCACAGAGGTGGGACAGGAGCCCGTGGGCACAAGAACGAAAAGGTTCCGTCAGGCCCCAACCGTGGGAAAATCCACTCGACGGGGTTGGCGGGGTGGCCTACAAGGCATCGGCCTATTGACCACGGGCGGAAGGCCTG
>JBFJTQ010000733.1:0-1632 GCA_041625275.1 Binatia bacterium
GAATCGGCGAAATCGTCCACGCCGAAAATCTCTATCGGCGCAATCATCACCGCACCGAACTCGGGTTCCTTTTGCATCGCGTCGGCGACGCTTCTCATCACTTCGACGACGCGGTCCGTATCTTCCTTATAGGCTACGCCCACGTCGATGACGTAGGCCGACCACTCCTTGGTCAAGTTCGAAAGCGTGTTGATGGCCCCGTTGGGAAAGACATGGACGATAGCCGACAAATCGCGCAGGACTACCGTGCGAAAGGTGATCGCCTCGACTAATCCTCCCGTACCGTTAATAATGGCAACGTCACCGACACGGATCTGATTCTCCAGGATGAGGAAAAAACCGCTAACCAAATCTCGCACCAGGTTTTGAGCCCCAAAACCCACTGCGAGTCCGACCACGCCGGCGCCGGCAAGAACGGGGGCCAGGTTAATACCCATCTGCCCGAGAGCGGTCAGGGCGACCACGAACCAGATCAGGCCGACGGCGATGGTCCAGAGCACGCTCGTGAGTGTCCGAATCCGTTTGGCCCCGGCGCCCGGAACGGTTTCCTTGCTCACGCTGGCTTGAATCAGGATTGCCTCCAACCGGTCCAACGCGACACGCAAGAGTCTGATGCCGATATATGCCGCCAAAATGATCAAGATAATACGCACCGACGACTGGGCGAAGTCCATTCCTATTTCGAGCAGCTTCGGGGTAAGTTTTTCCAGTGAATTTCCTAACATGGCGTTTACCTCCATTTGTGGTTTTTCGTTTGGTGTAGGTTTACAGTTACGAACACGAGGTGCGCATTTAATGCGCCCTGGCGGCGATCGTTACTTTTCAGTACACCTTAAAAATGAGTTAGAGACAACTGTGAATATTGAACCCGGATTCCGCAGTAGAATGGTTACTTGAGGAGCCTGGGGAAAACCTTTCGTCGCGGAGACAATGATTTTCTACCTCTCAGCGGACTTCGATGGCCGGTGCGTGGGGAAGCAATTTCAAAGCGAGGGCTATGCTTTGCAAAGTTGCAGCAAAGACTTTGAAGCTGCGCGCTTGGGTATCTCCGCCACTCCAGGCCTTCCCCAGCGTCAGCCCATAGCGTATCTGCAACTGCGGAATGCGGGTTGAAATGAGCGCCTGAAGATTGCGCGTTTGCATTGAAAGTTGGGACGGAGACCGAGTTCTGCGGGTCGGCGATGGAGCAAAACCGACTTAATTGTGTCACACGGGGTTTTCTGCCTTGCTCCGCGCCGCAGCTCGGCCACCAGTCTAGCGGGGGCAGCGAAACCGTTGCAGCCGGTTTACCAATGCGAGTGGGTGAGTATGATGATTATTGCCGCGTGAGGAGATCGGGATAGAATCACGCAAATAAATTTCGCAAGCGGGTCATCTAAAGCCCGCCGCGCCCGGGCGTCCTTGACATCTAGAGTGCTGTAGTTTTGGCGATGAGAGCCCGAACCTGAGCAAGGCCGGCATCATCCTGGATTAAGCGGCTAAAATTATCCGCGACCGTTCGAACCATGCTGGGACCCGATGTCCCTCTGAGCCGGGCGAGCGCTTCGATCACATCGAGCAAATGCTTGGGCATCCCTAAGACGCCGTTTAACCATTGCAGTCCCCCAGGGTTGTCCGTCTCCGTGAGCAGGA
>JBFJTQ010000734.1:0-1598 GCA_041625275.1 Binatia bacterium
CCCGCGGGCGATCGCCATGTCTCGGCCGCCGGTGACTTGATAATAACCCTCCGGAGTCCGCGGCAAATCCCAGTCCCAAAAAATATCGACCCCCATGGACCTGGCGCGCGCCCGCGCTTCTTCATAAGAGACGCCCTTGGCAAACCTCTTCCAGCGCTCAACGGTCATCGGAAGTTTGTTGTGATTTTGTATGCGGATTTCCATGGCCTGGGCCACGGCATCGGCATAGGTTTGCAGCCCCGCTTTTTCCGCCCACACTTGGCGAACCCCGGCCAAAACATTGTCGACCGTCTCTTCGGTGAATCTCTTGATGGCCACCTCGAGCACGGCTAGTCGTTCTCGCGTGTCTCCCGTACCCTTGCTCCCGCGGCGAGCTTGCTGGCGCAGTTTCTTAATGTTGGCCATCTCCTTGTTGATTCGCTCAATGCCCTCTGCGACGCGCTTTGTCAGGCGTTCTTGCTTGAGCCACTCGTCCGCGTCGCGATAGGCCTTGGCCGAAATTCCGTACAGCAGATGGCCGTTGATCTCTTTGAATCCCTCTTCGTAAAACCTTCGTATCACCGCCAGGCTGACGTTCTTGAAGGGAACAATGGATGCATTCGTCGCTCCGTAAACGAATGGGTGGTCCCGCTCGTCGTCTACGCTATCGATTGCCGTCGCATCGTGAGAATCCGTCCTGGCGACGATCACGCCGGGAACCCTCATGACGTCGAACTGCAGCCGTGCCGTATTCAGCCGCGATATGATTTCCGCCGTGGATACCAGAACTTTTTGCCCCTGATGTCCGCAGACCTTGCATCCTGACCGTTGATCCTCGATGTGAATCGCGCCGATCTTGTTTTCAACAAACTTCTTAACCAAGTTGCGCACGTGGTGCTCTCCGCCATGTCCGGTGTCTCCGTCGGGAATGATCAGCGGCGGGCTGAATTCGATGGGATGTGATCTTTTCCGCTGCACCGAGGTCATGCGCATGCGGCGGGCTCGCTGCAGCTCATCTTGGTGCAGCAACGCGCGCACCCATGAGGCACCTTCTTTCGGGACTCGATCTAGCGCGTAATTCGCCAAGTCAGCTCCCGGATCTTCAGAGTCGGAGCCCTTGGCAGAAGTGGCCCAACCACCCAGGTACAGGACTTTGATTCCCTCCATGACCGCTCGTACCGCACCTGTCGGTGAAAAGGGGCCGTAGGTAATCTCCTGTCGCTTTTCTTTGAATAACCGCTGTAAATACTCATAGAGCTTGGTGGCGGCTTCTCTCGCGACAGTATGGTCTTCCCGCAAATCGCCTCGCAGTGCCACGACCTCAAAGGCCGTATGGAGCCGCGTGATATCGCGAAACCGTGGGCTTTGAAACCAGGCTTCAGTTTCACGAAGCTCTTTTGCCCATTCAATGGCTTCCGTATCCCGTCTCGAATCAAGTCGCGTTATTGGTTGCGGCATAGTATGGACCTCTTCAAATGGGTGAATTTCGGCACGCCTCCTTCGTCAAGACCAGATGCGCGGGCCCTGGTATCCTAAGCGAAGGTCGAAAAAGCCAACACTTAGGGTTTCCAACCGCTGGTCTTTTCTCCGGAACGGGAGTAGTCGAACAGACAACATAG
>JBFJTQ010000735.1:0-1592 GCA_041625275.1 Binatia bacterium
CGGCAAGCCGTGCCCCCGGTCGTCATCTTTTACCCATGCTTTCTTTACGCGGTGTTCAATGCGAGCGCAAGAAACCGGTCGGCGTTACGACTTTCAATCGGGTGCGACGGACAAAATCCTTCGTATTCCATGTGACGATTGCCTCAGCCTGATAGCTCTCCGCTTCGCGTAAAAGTACCGCGTCGCCGAACGTCATCTTCTTGGCGATGTTGGCGGCCACTTGCTCAACGAAGGCGCTCCACCAAGCCTCGCCATTATTGGCCCTCAATCCGTGAAGATCCAAAACAGCAATGGGGTAGATGGCGCCAAAGCCTAAGAGCCAGGCGGACAATTCATCGGCAGAGAGCCTAAAAGATGCAACACCGCATATCTCGAGGAGCGTGAAGGACGAAATCGCGGCATCTATGGAAGCAAGTTTCTCAATCAAAGCCTTGTTTTGCAAATAGAGCGAGTCTCGAGGGAAGAATCGATCAATAATGAAGATATTACTATCGAGTAAGACCATACCGGTCCCCTTTAGCAAACCTGTCCATCTCCTCCCAGGTCTTAAAGGGGAGAGACCGCCTAATCTTCCTTGTGATATTGTCGAATCGCCGGCGGGTCTGCTCAGGGCTTTCCTTCGCCAGTCTTGGGTGCTTAGCTGAGATTTTTCTCTTTAAGTTGTCGTATGCGCTTGTTGGATAACGTTCTTTTGTATCGAGGTCTTTCTGCTCGAAGGGTTTTAGTGTGGCCACGGGCTTTCCCCGGCGCGTTACAACCACAGCCTTCCCCTTCTCCGCTTCGCGGATCAGGGCAGTGGTCTGATTTTTCAAGTCTCTCACCGTAGCAAATTTCGCCACGCCTTTACTCCTTGTTGCTACTTAGATAGCAACTTCAGACCCGCCTGTCAATGAAACCTGTCGCCGTCACATTCGTTGTATCGGGAGCAAAACTATGTTTGTTGATCGCACTGGCGTTCAGCGTGGGGACAAGCCAACACGGCGTTGTCCTTTGCTGCTTGACGCCTAGCCGTGGTTTCGACTAATCTCATTTAGCCTTCGGTAATGGCATCCCAGGCTGGGTTCTGGTTGGCAGTTTCCCTTCGTTTTTTCTTATGTCAGGCCGGACCGGATTCGTTCCAGCGGCGCATTGCCCATTGGGCCCAAAAACTATGCCTCCCAAGAGAAGATCCGCCAACGCAAAGCCGACAAAAAGTGTTCGCGTTCGTAAGAACATGAAAGGGACTCCTACGCGGTCAAAAGCCAGCGTCCCAAGGAACAACACGGCGCTGAGGCGCGAACTCGCAGAGGCTTTGGAGCAGCAGGCTGCGACCAGCGAGATTCTGCGCGTCATCGCAAGTTCGCCGACGGATGTTCAGCCGGTTTTCGACACGATCGCCCGCAGTGCGGTGGTACTGTGTGGAGCTCTTTTTGGTGCCGTCTACCGTTTCGACGGAGAACTGCTCCACCTCGTTGCTCACCACAACTACACCCGGGAAGTGCTGGAGTTGGAGCACCGGCTTTACCCGATGCGCCCGAATCGGGAGCAGGCGGTGGGGCGGGCCATCCTCGGTCGCGCTGTTGTCCATATGCAGGACGTGTTGAGCGACCCCG